>NZ_JBGBPT010000078.1:0-46182 GCF_041106355.1 Streptomyces sp. BF23-19
GGGGAGGGGGGGGAGGGCTGGGGTCTGTCGTCGTCCGGGCCCGCGCCGTCCACGGTCGTCAGAAGTGGAACGAGAAATCCAGGAACTTGGTGCTCGAGGTGGCGAAGGTCAGGGCGTCCCGGAAGTAGGCCGGATCGGAGTCCTTCGGCGGCTTGGGCATCGTCGGGTACTGCCCGGACGTGGCGAAGTCCTTCTTGTCGGACAGGACCTGCACGGTTCCCTCGGCGAGGATCAGCGCGAGCGTGGTGGCGTAGTCGACCCAGCCCGGGTCCTTGCGCCGGTGTGCGGGCACGCTGTCGATCGCCGAGATCAGGTCCTTCTTCTGCGGCTTGAAGTCCTTGGTGGCGATGTCGATGATCAGCGGCCCGAGGACTTCGACCGCCTGCCATACGAGGGGCCAGATCTTCTCGTCCGGCACGTTGTCGACCTTGGTGTCGACGAAGTCCTTGGTGGCCACCTTGTAGCCCTTGGGGTTGGCCTCGGCGGCGGCGACGTAGTTCTCCAGCAGCGACCAGGTGATCGTCGCCACGTCGCCGTAGGCGTTGGACGTCTCGAAGTCCTTGCCGGAGGCGTCCCCGGCGAAGGCCGCCTCAAGCTGCTCCTTGAACCGTTCGGCCCTGGGGTCGAGTGATGTAGCGGTCATCTCTCCGCTCCTGAGTGATCTTGCCGATGGTCGTCGGCGTTCTTCGCGGCGCCACTGGCACCGCTGCCCTTCTTCGGGGCTTTCTGCTGGGGTTTCGGGGCATTCGGTGCGGCAGGCGGCGCCTGCTTCTTCCTGGCGGTCTGGGGACTGGCCTGAGCGGCTGGGTTCGACGACCTCGGCAAGTAGGCCTCCTAGCGATCGCTCAGGTTCTCGTACAGCCACGCCTCGACTGAGTCGCCGATGTTCGAGATCTGCTCGTCGGGTTTGAAGGACTTGGTCCCGCCGCCCGTGGAGAAGAGGGTCTGGGTGAGCAGGTGTGGCTGCGCGAAAGGTGCCATGGCGATGGGGTGCTGGGTCATGTTGAGCCGGTCGAGGCGTTGGCTCACCAGCCTGTTGAGTTCAGCCACCGGTAGGTCCGGACGGATGTCGTTGATTAGCGCGTAGGTGAAGGCGGACAGCTGATCGGTGGGCGGGCTTCCCGCGGCTGCCGTCTCGTTCGCCAGGCAGGCCGAGAACAACACTCCGTTGAGTTCGGCCGCGGCTTCCTTGACCGATTTGGCCGCCGGGACGCCGACCGGGTTGATCATGAGGTTCTTGGCGATGGCTCCGGCGTCGGCGGTGGCCGATCGGCCGAAGAACTTGAACTGGGTCACCTGTGCGAGCAGTTGGGCGTCGCGGTCGGCTCGTTCCGGGTCGGGCGTCCAGAACTTGCCCTTGGCGACGTGACACTGTGTGGACCCGTTCTTCTGCGTGGTGACGAATCGCTTGCTCATGCCGCCGGAGTGGCAGGAGTCCAGGATCACCGTCAGCACGTTCGGCGGCAGTGCAAGGGTGCGGCCTACCAGGTCGGTGTCTTTGAGGAAGCCGTCGTAGAGGCAGAGCACCTCGACCATGGTGCTGCCCTCGGGATAGCTGTATCCGTGGGAGGACTGGAAGAAGACGATCTGGTCTCCGGAAGTCACTCCGGTGAACAGCCGCTGGTCGAGGACGTTGGTCAGCGTCGCGTTCTGGTTGTGTACGAGCTGGATGTCCGTGGGGTCGAAGTCGTACAACCCTTCGAGCATGTTCCTGATCGCGAGCGTGTCGGCGACGCAGGAGTTAAGGTTGTTTCGCGGATCCGGGTAGAGGTCGATGCCCACGAGCAGGGCGCGTTTGGTCATGGTGGTCCTCGGGATCACGTCGAGGTGCGAGAGGGTGCCGGATGATCACGCAGCGTGATACAAAAACTGCAGAAGGTGAGCTTTTCAGGCAAAACGACACGCTGGATCATGGGTTTGGTGACGCGAAGGGCCCAGTACGGGAAGTAGACCGATGCCCGCCGCCGACCTCCCCCGCCTGCGGACTCTGGTCATCCACCTGCGGGGCGAGCTGGGGCGCGCCAAGCGGGGCATTGCCGCGGCCGAGGAGCGCGAGGCCGCTACGGTGCGGCAGCAACCGGCGCCTGTGGCGTGACTGGTGGAGCGCGGAATGGGCGCGGGCCGGCTCCCGGCCCGCCTCCACACCGAGGGCTGCTGGGACACCGGCACGGCCGGCGCACCGCGCGAGGCCGGGCCCGCCCAGCCGGCCTCGTCTGTGAGCAACACCACCACACCGATCGCCGACCCCTCGGCCAAGTAGGTGGTGGACGGTCCGCTCGGGCGTGCAGATGCCGCCGCGGACACACGACTGCGCCCCGGCCGCACGGGCCGGGGCGCAGTCGTGTGCAGAGTGACCGGTCAGGCTCCGATGCCGACGGAGGAGACGTAGGCGTAGGCGGCGTAGTCGGAGTCGAGGTCGGTGATGACGTCGTCCCAGATCTCGTCCACCATCGCCTCGTCCCGGGCGGCCCACGCGCTGACGAGGTCGGGCCAGATGTACCGGACCGTGATGGACCTGTCGCTCAGGGGGCGGCTGTACTTTGCGTCGACGTGGCTCTGGTCGACGGGGTAGATGAGACGGGGCGGGTCCGCGGGCAGTGCGGGAGCAGAACTTTCCTCCCTGCCGCCCGTGCCGGGCCTGCGCGGCCGTCTCGCCGCCGAACTGGCGCACGCCGAACAGTCGAATCCCCCGACGTCCTCCGCCGAGCAGGGGCGCCCGTGTCGGCCCATCGCCGTCTGGGCGCGGGATCCTGGCGGACGGACCGCTGATCGGTCGCGCCTGCGGAGCGCGACCGCGACATCGAAGGCCGCGGACAGCGTCGCCCCGACCCAGCCGAGCGCTGCAGTCGGGGCGGTCCGCGCGCGGGACGGGCACCGGCCAGCTGTCCCTGAGTCCTGCTCAGGGGCAGTGTCCTGGTGAACACTCGACGCGTCTTGGGCGCAGACCCCCGTCCTGCGGCTGCTCCCCGGTCAGAGGCGCGTCCCACGTCCTCTCAGCGCCCGGTCCCCTCCTCGTTCCGGTGCTCCTGTTCCTTGTCCTTGTCCTTGCGGTCGCGGTAGATCTCCAGGCCCACGGACAGGAGGGCGGCGGCGATGGAAAGAAGGTCCGCCGCGATGGCGATGGTGTCGTTCATGAAGTGCTCCTACGGTCTGCTGGTCCCGCGATCTGCGGCGTGAGGCAGACGATGGAGGGGAGTTGGGTTGTCCGGACCCCCTGGACAGGACACCGCAGGTAGGTTCCGGACGGAGAGGTGGTTGTCCGGGACAGACAACAACCAGCCCGCGACGCTGGAAGACATGGCCAACGGCCTGGCCAGGCTTGGGCTGAGGAACAGCGGCCGCAGCCTGTACCGCAACGCCTCGTTCAGTGAGTCCGCCGCCGAGGTCGCCGCAGGCCGGCCGTTCGCCGTCCGGTTCGGCTGGCGCACCGGAGGCGGTCACATGAACGTCATCTACGGATACGACAGCGCCACCAACATGATCGCGGTCGGCGACCCGTGGCAGACCACCCAGACCTACACCTGGTGGAACCACTCCACTTACGCGAACAACAACTCGTTCCAGTGGACCCACTCCCGCATCGGCATCCAGGGCTGAGGAGCAGACCGACCATGCAGACCATGCGACACACGAAGCATGCGGCAGTCCGGGCCGCCGTCCTCGCCACGACCGCGCTCGCCGCCGCCCTGTGCGGAATCGTTCCCGCACACGCTGCGGAGGGCGACGACATCGCGGGCTACCCGTCCGCCCAGCAGGCCCTCCGGAGCGACCAACTCCGCGACACCGTCTCCCGCTTCCTGGTCTCGGCCAGACAGGCCGGCACTGCCTCCGCCGCTGACGGCGGCGCCGTCGGCGCTCCCGGCAACGCGCCCGCCGCGGTCGCCGCGCCGCCCGGGTTCGATCTCACCAAGGACCCGGTCCCGATGTTCGAGATCAGCCCCGAGTTCGTGACCGGCAAGACCCAGGCGACCCCGCAGACGGCGCTCCGGCTCTCCTACCTGGCGTCCCGGGTGACCGCCTCCGACGGCAAGCACGCCGCCGTTCTGCTCGCGCCCAAGGGGAACGCGGCTCCGACGGGAAGCGGTGTGCAGAACGTCGGTGCGGAGGGCTGGCAGCTGGCCGGCATCCGGGACGGGGACGCCGAGGTCGGCTTTGCCGAGCGCGGCACCCCACAGGCCCGTACCTTCACCGAGCCGCAGATCCACGCCTGGTACCGGCTCACCGCCGAAGGCATGGTCGAGCCGCTCAACGAGGAGGCGACCACCGGCCTCGGCGGAAAGCGCGGCATCACCCTCGCCGTCTACCAGAAGCTGGTCACCGCCCGCTACGGCGACAAGATGCCCGGCTCTGAGTACGACCGCAAGGGCCTGGCCGGCGGGTACGGCGGCCTCGTGGAGGACCAGCCGGAGCAGGTCGCCGCCGCGTCCGGGAAACCGGCTGCCGAGGCGTCCTGGCAGCCGCTGTCCGTCACCGGTGCCGCAGCCCTGGCGGCGGTCGCCGGTGCGGTGGTGTACGCGCGCCGCCGGCGGACCGCCACCACCCAGCTGACCCGACTCCACGAGGGCCGGGCCCCCTCCGTGCACAGCCCGACGACTTCCCTCGTCGGATACGCATGAGCTCGGGAAGGAGGCCCGGCCGTGCGGTCCACGCCCCAGCCCGGGTCCCCGGTCCGGGCGAACCGCTCCCACGCGGCACGGAGCCGTTCCGCCAAGCCGCCCGGAACCGGGCCCGGACCCGGGCCCAACAAGCCCTGCGCACTGCGGAGCTCGGGCAGCTCCGTCCGCCCGACGGCGCCGGCCCGCGCCGTTGCCTTCAACCGCCGTTGCACGGCGACGGCCGGGGCCCGTGTCGTCACCGCAGGTCGTCGTCCTCGTCCTCCAGGGCGGGGGGCGCCTGCCACGTCAGGGTCTCCAGGGGCGAGTGCAGGCGCCGGGCAGGGCCGGGGAGGGGCGCCATCACGGCGGATGCCTCGTCGCTGAAGTAGACGACGGGCTGGTCCGGGGTGCTGGCAGACGCGGGTGCTGCCGTGCGTGAAGTCTTCGTGGTGGTCATCTGGTCCCCCTGGTTGGTCACGGGCCCTGCCCGGTTGAAGGCCGGCACACAGGCCGGCGGCGACAGCGTATCCAGTTTCCGAACTGCGGCCGAAGGAGATTTCCTTGGGCCGCTTCCGCAGGTCAGGCCCCCTCACCCCGGATCGGCGCTCGCCGCCCTTGGGACAGTCGCGGGTTCGGATTGCGCTGCGGGCTCGCGCGGCGCTGCGGCCTCCCGCCCCAAAGTTCTCGGTCGTCCGCCGCCGCGCGGGCAGCGCTCGGGTGCCACCGGACCGGTCGCAGCGGCCGTCGCGGCTCGTACAGCCGACCCCCCGCACCCTGGACCGGTTCGGCCGCCTTGCCGACGACGTGGGACATCTCGTCCAGGAGCATGACGGAGGGCGTCGGCGCCACCAGAGCGACGTCCACGGCCGGTCCTCGCTCACGCACCGCGCGCGCCAGCTGGTGCAGCTCTTCGTGGCCGGGATGGCGGGCCCGGACATCGTCCTCGTCCAGGAACACGGTCACGCCCCCCTCCACGGTGTCCGCGAACGGTCCGAACTACTGCTGGGCGGCTTCCGGCCCGAGCTCGCGGCATTCGACGGTGTGCAGGGCGCGCCTCAGCATGGCCGCCACCTGGCCGGCGTCGGCGTCGGCCGCGCCTTGCCGCGTGCGATGCGGCCGGTGAACCGTGCCGGGTCTGACGATTGATCGCTCATCGTGCGGTTCTCCTTCTTCCAGGGTCGGCGGGTGTCAGGACTGGTCGAGGTACATCTCGTACCAGGCAGTCAGTTGGGCGGGGTCCTGCGGGATGGACCTGACCAGACGGAGAAGTCCTTCCCGGACGGGGCGGACCTCCTGGCAGGCCAGGGCGGACAGGTCCGTGGTGCGCAGGGCTGCGAAGCCGGCGACGTGACGCTCTTCGAAGGTACGCGCGCCGGCGAGGCTGTCGGCTGCGGCAAGGTAGCGGGTGACGAGCCCGCCGAGGTGCGCGGGCGTTGAGGCGAGAGTGGGCGGAAGCGGTGCCGTCGTTGATGGCCGCGTTGCAGGCCAGAGCAGACAAGGCCCAGATGTGGGGCGGGCGGGACGGTGGCTGCGGGCCCACCGGATTTCCGGGCGGTCAGGCCGTCATGCTGACTAGGATTGACCCATGACTAGTCGACGTCAGCTGATACTTCGCCTGTCACTGCCCCTGCCCCTGCTGTTGGCGTCCACGCTCTCCCTGGCGGCCTGCAGCTCGACGCCCTCCAAGGCCACGGTGGCGTCGCGCGAGTTTGCCAAGTCCGCCTGCGCCTCCCTGCAGCAGCTGACCGACCACCTCGCCCGCCCCCGGCCGTCAAATCTGACCGACCCCTACTACCAGACCGCCGAGCAGTACCTGAACACGGCGACCAACCGCGCCGCCGACGCGGCTCAACAGGACCACGGCTACCAGGAGTTCGCCGACACCCTGCACCGGGCGGCCGAGACCTGGCAGGTCACCTTCACGCTGGACGAGGCCGAGCCGCTGATCCAGCAGGCGCGGAAGGAGAAGTGCTGACGCTCTGGACGTGAACCTAGTCGGGTGCAGATCTTCTGGGTGTGCCTGTTCGTCCTGGCTGACCTGCCGTTGCCCCTTCCAGCCCCTCAGGCCGAACCCCTGGTGCTCGGACCACTCCTTCGAGCAGGAGTTCACCAGAGGCTGTGACCAGCGGGAATGTGCGGCATGCGGAACCTCCACGGCTCACCTCGAGCCGTCCCGCGCCCGCCAGTGGTGCTCGGGCACCTGCCGGCAAAGAGCGGTCCTCCGGCGAGCCGGACTCCGGGATCGCGCAGCTCAAGCCCCTGCCGATCCGGCTTCGCTGTCTTCAACCATGCAGTGATCCATCTTCGCTGGCGTAAACAGCCGTCCGTCCAACTTCGATGACAATGGTCCAGCTTCGCTGTCACAGGTCACGGACCTAGGGTTCCTGGCGGGCGCCCGTGGTGCTCAGGCACTGATCAGCAAGACCAGGAGAACGGACAGGGTGCCAGCTGTGAGCGCCGCTCCCACGACGGTGAACACCCGGTAGACCGACGGGTTGTCCCAGCCTCGGATCTCGAAGCGGCGGGGGTTCTCCTCGTCGTAGAGGACCGCGACCGAGTTGCCGATGCCGTAGCCGTGGAGAACGGTGCCCCGGCCGAAGCTGGAGGGGTACGTGCAGTCGCGGCCGTCCCGGGTCGTCCAGGCGACGACAGGGTGGTGGTACTTGGCTCCGTCGTCGTCTCGCCGGGTGTCGTGACGCACAACTCGGCCTACCGCAGTAATTCCGGTGCGTCGGAGCGCGCGGGCGCGGCGGAGTCCATACCCACCAGCGCAGAGGAAGCTCACGCCGATCAGCAGCGGTATGAGCGAGAAGAGCCATTCGCGTTCCATGTGGTGTCCGACGCGCAAGTGGGGACATTGGTTGCCGGGTGCAGACGTGCCCTCGGCATGTCATCGACCCGGACGCTGAACATGCCGAAGGCAGCCGACTCACCCAAGCCCTCGGCGCGCGCTCAGGGTCGAGAATGGTCAGGAGCTGCCAGACCGACCGAGGAGCACCTTGTCTCACACCAGCCGCTGGCACCTGCAGGGTTCTGCTGACCATTCCTACTCCGGCGAGGAGGCTCGACAGCTCCTTCGACACCGGTGGGACTGGGCCACGCAGGAGACGCGATTCGAGAATGAGGCGGGGCACATCCTGACTGTGGTCACCAACGGCCAGCGCGCCAGGGTCGTCTTGCTGAACGAGAACGGCGACCTCGGCGAACACCTCATCGATCCGCGCGGCACAGACTCTTCCGGCGGCTACCCGTTGTCCAATGGGCAGAGCGGCACCCACGCCGACCGCGAGACCGTCACCTTCGAGGCGGCCGGCCATGCCGTGGCGCACCTCATCGCTCATGGCGTTTGGCCGCCCGAGGTCACCGTCGAACGCGGCCGCCCACGGGGGCGCTCTTAGATCGCTCGGCACCGTCGCGGGACCGGGCCGCCCGTACGGTGAACGCCCGAGCCGGTGCCGCTGCTGGGCCCCTGCCCGGCCCCGTCCACTGGGACATGGGCTGGGTACACGGTCATGACCTGCCGTTGCTCCTCCCGGAAGCGATGCTCGAGCGCATCTGCTGAAACCCTGCTCAACGCCGGTCCGACGAGGCCTCACGCTCCGCCAGACGGCGCCAGCGGCTCACAAGTGCTCTCTGACTGGGACAGCCGCCCGCCAGCAGCGACCCTATGCTGCGGACCCGTCAGGCCGTCCGCATAAGGTCGATGTCATGATCACGCGATTCGGCGACCCGTTCCTGTCCGAGACCGAGCGCCACACCGCCTGGGGCGTGGCCCAGCTCGAGGCCCTCGGCTCGTTCCTACCCGAAGGCCCGTGGACGGCGGACCTGCCGTCCTGCCTGTACCGCCAAGGCACCCTCGAATTGCGCGTCTCGGTGCTCGGCACCTACGACGCCGAGGAGCGGTCGTGGATGTGGGGCTGGGCAAACCCCGGCCTGCAAGGCACCGAAGTAGTCGCCCTCTCGGCCGCCGTCGAGCGCTACGGACGGGCCCACGGCATAGCGGAACTCACGGCCCCGACGCTGGACCTGTCGGGCTTCCCCGACCCGCGGCGCGCCGCCGAGACCCTCGCGTTCGCCGGGATGGGCGTGGCCCAGGCCCCGGGTTACATCGGAGTCCCCGCCGGCTCCGGAACGCAGTTGTACTTCCTGCCCGACGACCCGCAGGTTCCTCAGGCACCGCTGGACCCCGTCGCGCTGCCGCGGATCCTCGTGGCTGGCGCGGGTCTCATCGGGCACTCCCCGCGGCTGGCCGTCATGGGATTCTTCGACCACCATGGCCTCCCTGTGAGCCAGACGGACAGAAGTCTCACGGCCGAGCTCCCCGGAGGCAGCCCGGTGAACATCCAATTCGACGCCCTCGACCGCATCGCCGAAGTAACACTGAATAGCCTCTCCTAGGGCTTACGAGGCCAGCTGGTGCGCTACGGCATCCGGGGCTGGGCTGCGTGGAGTCCGGGGCGGTGGCGGTGCGCGGGTGCCGTGCGCGGGTGTCGGCCGCGGTCGGCCAGCGGTCGGGGTTCTTGTCGAGGAGTTCCAGGACCAGTTGCTCGAGCTCGCGGGGGGTGCCGGGGCGCAGGGCGGACAGCGGGGCCGGCGCGTCGTTGAGGTGTTGGTTGAGGATCTGCCAGCCCGTGCCGGTGAAGGGGATGCTGCCAGTGACGAGCTCGTGGAGGAGGCAACCGAGCGAGTAGAGGTCGCTGGGCGTGCCCAGGGTGGTGTCCCCGCGGGCCTGCTCGGGTGACGTGTAGGCGGGGGTGTCGATGGCGAGGCCGGTCACGGTCAGGGTGTGGTGGGTGGCCGGCAGCGCACCGTCGGTCGGGCACCCGCCCGACGGTGCTCTGGAGCATACGTAAACGCCTTTCCGGAAGTTGGCGAAGCGCGTGTGAGATGGCCGGCTGTCAGTCCTTGAGCGGGTCGACGGTGCCGGGTGTCTTCCCCTTCGCCACGGAGACGATCGGGAGTCGGGAGCGCAGGAGCTGTCTGAGGATCTGCTCGACCTGGGGCAGGGCGATGCACGCGGCGGCGTCGAGCTCGCCCAGCCAGAAGTACCCGAAGGCGTCGGCGAGGGTTCGGGCGCGCGGCTCCGGCAGGACGGTGTCGTGGGCCAGGGCGGTGCTGAGCTCGGCGTCGTCGGGTGCGAAGCGCTCGTGGATGCGGTCGAGCTGATCGGCGGTGAGGTGCCCGAGAAGATCGATCGCGAGGACCTGCAATTCGACGGCGTGGTCGTCGTCGGCGTCGACGGGCGGGTGACCTGGACGGGGCCGGCGGTGTTGATACGCGTGCGCGGAATCCGCAGCAGCCCTTCCAGCGCGTGCGCGTCGTCGGCGTGCTTGCGCATCGCTGGATGGATGTCTTGTGCGGTCCGCCACAGGGCCTCTCGCAAGTTAGGGGCGGGTCCCGGAGGCGGAGGAGCGGCTACGGGCGACCGTGGCCAAGCTCAGGACGACCGTCGCGAACCAACGGGCCGAGATCGAAGACCTCCGCCATCTGGTAACCAGCCTGACCCTCGCCAGCGCCGTTCTCACCCAGGGGCACGATGCGTCGGCAGAACCCGTCCTGGCACCGGAGAATGTCATCCCGTTCCCTCCGTTCACCAGCTGAGCCCTCGGCGCGGGGCCTTCCCGGATGGAACGGACGACTGAGAACAGAGATCCGTAAATGCTGGTACACGATCGAGGTACCGCATTCCGCCGCGGCCGAAGGGCACGGGCGGCGGCGGTCAGGGGCTCTCGCCGGGGCTGCGGACCACCGCCACTGGGCAGTGTGCATGATGCAGCAGTGCCTGGCTCACCGATCCCAGCAGCAGTCCGGCGAAACCTCCGCGCCCGCGCGCGCCGACCACCAGCAGCTGAGCCGTGCGGCTCGCCTCGATCAGCGTCTCCCGGGTCCCGCCCTGCACAACTTCGCGTTTCACCTGCACCCCCGGGTATCTCTCCTGGTGGCCCGCGAGCACCTCGGACAGCAGAGCTTCCTGCCTTGCCTTCAGGGCTTGCGGCTCGTTCGCGTACGGCATCGCCTCGTCCTGCGGCGGTGGCATCGGCGTGTTCCAGGTGGTCCAGGCGTGCAAAGCAACGATGTCGACCCCGCGCAGCACCGCCTCGGCGAAGGCGAAGTCAACCGCTCCGGAAGCGGCCGAGGAGCCGTCGACACCCACCACGATCGGCCCCATGCCCTCACCTTGCCCACGCACGACGAGGACCGGGCACCGGCCATGAGCTGCCAGATGCACGGCCGTCGATCCGACCATCAGCCCGACGAAGCCGCCCATGCCGCGAGACCCGACGACTCCCATGGCCCAAGACGAACCTTCTGCAACACCCTTTAGGCGCAGCCGTACGAAGCGCAGCGGATGTCTCCACGCATCTCGGTCGATGGCGGTGTCCGCGCCGGCTTCCGCAACCAGCTCGAAGAACCAGCATCAGGTCGAGGGATTCGCGGCCGCCCCAGGTGACCGTGGATCGTACGCCGGTCCAGGGATGGTCGGGGCCGGCCTGGGTGGGGTGGTCGGCGAGAGAGCAGGAGGCGTTCGGTTTCAGGGGCGCAGTGCGGCCGACGGCGCGAAGCCCGCCGTTTTGGTCGTAGCGTCTGGTCGAAGAGCCGAGGACGAGCGGCTGTGGCCGCCGGAGGCCGGCCAGGCCGGCGTCATCCGAGCGGGGCGCGCCTTGGGACCAAATGCCTGGCGTCCGATGTGCTTAGTCCGTGAGGAAGGCACCTTCGCGGCAAGCGCGGCAGACGAAGACGTAGCCCAGCTGACCGCCGAGGTTCATCGCGGTCTGCCAGGAGATCCCTTCCTCCAGATGCGCCGCGAATTCCATCGTGCCGGCGCAGGAGGGGCATGCGGGCAGTCGGTCGTCCTCGAGGTAGGAGGGGCTGCCTCCTAGCGACCCGAGCACTTCGCGTTGCTTACCGAATCGTTCCTCGGGTTCCCGCTTCCATCCCGAGCGGGCAAGGTCGTATGCGTCAGGCACGAGTTCGTCGTCGTCATCGTGGTCGTCGTCTTCGGGGTCGACCGTCACGACCTGGGTACGGATGGCCGATGTCGTGGGCAGCAGCGTCACTCCCGTCTCGGGCACAGCCACCGGCTGCAGTCCCTCCCGGGGAAACAGGTAGACCCGGTTCGCGCCGGAACTCGCGTCCCAGAACTCACATGCGCCCGGGTCGTTCTGGCACAGGAACACCGACAGGACGCCGTCCTCGACAGGAAGATGAGCAAAGAACTGCAGCGGCCCTCCACAGAAACAACCGCACATGGGCCACGTGAATCCCGCAGGAGCCAACGGCACACCCCCGGTACGCGGGACGTCGGAGTCGGCCGACGCGGTGCCGTCGTAGATCATCAGAGTGGTCTGCATGACGACAGGCTAAAGGCGGCCTATGACATGACCGGTCCCGTCATCGGCAGCCCCTTCGGTCGCCTTCATCAGGCGCATCGACGACTCCCGGGCCAGCAGGCACGAGGCCACCAGGCCCACGGCCTCGCACCCGGACTGCTGGGCCCACCAGCCGCACACGACCAGTACTGTCCCGTCCAGCACGCTGCTAGCGACCGGCGATGCCGGTCCGTCATCACCACCACGCGACCTCGCCCCTCTCATCAGTCCGTTCTCCCCCGCCCGACGCCGTGTCACCGCCCGCGTCCCTGCCCCTTGCCGGCACAGCCTGCTGCCGGTGGGCGGGCACCGGAGCCGCCGGTCCTCATGTCGTCAGCTACCGGCCTCTGCGTGGAGAGCCAGCGCCATGGGAGAGGATCCGTCGGTGACGAAGGAACGGATCTGTGCCAGGTAGGCGTCGCGATCGACACGGCCGTCACCGTCCTCGTCCAGCGCGTCGAACGCCGAACAGGCATTGTCGGCGGGGTTGCCCAGGGCCTGGCGCAGCCGGGTGAACTCCGCCCGGTCGAGATGGCCGTCGCTGTCGGTGTCGGCCGGGTCGAACAGTGATCCCAGAGCTGGCCTGCACACCTCGTCGAAGGCCTCCCCGCCCGCCCACGCCTCGTACTCCGTGAAGGTCACCCGGCTGTCCAGGTTCGCGTCCATCGACGCGAACACCCTCTCGTGCGCGGTGCGTGCCAAGGACACGAGCGGATCGTCGCCCGCCCGGCCCAGGGCCGCTGCCGCGCGTTCGGGCCGGGCCAGATACTCCTGGCGGGAGATGACCCCGTCGCCGTCGACGTCCAGTATCGAGAAGATGTGCCGCTTGGCCGTGATGGTGTCCACCCGGACCCACTTTCCTGCGAAAACCGGAGACACCTCACGAAGCTAGGCGTCAAGTTGACGTTGCACAGCCGGCTTGGGCTGTCCGAAGAGGGATGTGGACATGGCAAGATACGAGGCATGACCATCCGAAAGGCCCATGCCTCGTAAGCCCCCTGGCCGACTCCGGCACGAGTCGTCTCATCCCAGCCGGCAGTCCCGCTCCCGGGCAGCGGCTGCGTCCTTCCGGGACTCCCCGGCCTTCGCACCTTCATCTGCAAGCGGACAGGTGCACCGTGACGCGCTGATCTCGGCTGAGCTGTATGAAGCCTGGGGGCCCCTGGCCTCCTTGCTCTACGGGCACCCGCCTAGCGGCCGAAGATCGTTGATGCTTGTCACCTGCACTCGACTGATGCGGGCGAGTCCGTTCAGCCTCTGGGCACGTCTACGAGAGCTGCTCGCCGAGCGTGGGCTGACCATCCCCACCGCAGTCCTCGTCCATCTCTTCCCTGACGGCCCCGAGTCGGAGACTGGTGTCGTTCTGTCAGATGGGGGTCACGTCTACGAGTTCGACCTCGTCTACAGCCGGATGAGGAAGGGAAGCGACCGCAATGCCGTGATCGAGCACTGGCAGGACATCACGGGCCACTGGCAGGCCCACCCTCTTCGTTCCGAGATCGCAGACGCTCTCATTTGGCGCCCCCCAGCCCGGCGTACGTGCCTTGACTTCGCTGAGGAGACAACTCAGGCCAACTGATCAGCGCCTCACGCTGCCTGCGGCGCCTGCTCAGCGGTGGTTGAGAAGGCCGTCTGTTCATCGAATAGTTTGCGGTGCTGGAGGCAATGGTGGAGCTGGCCGATCAGGTTGTTGAAGACGTTGCGCAGGGCGGAGGCGTGCCAGTCTCCGCGTTCGTCGCGGCGGTGCCGGTAGCGGGCCATGGCCCCGGGTGAGGCGCGTAGGGCCGAGAAGGCCCACAGGTAGCCGGCGTGGTTGAGCCGGTCGTTCTTGATCCGGCGGCGGGTAATGCTGGACTTCTTGCCGGAGGCCCGGGTGATTGGCGACGACCCCGCATATGCCTTCAGGCCGCGGGCGTCGGCGAACCGGCCCCGGTCGTCGCCGAGCTCGGCCAGCACGCGGGCTCCGAGCTGGGCTCCCAGACCAGGGAAGCTCAGCATGATCTCCGCGTCCTCGTGTTGGAGGAAGGCTTCGGGCCGCTCGGCGCCCGTCAGGATCGGCATGCCCTTGTGGTTCGGGGCGAAGATCGAGCCGAGGCAGACGCCGAAGAGGCACTGGTGGACGAGGAGGAACACGACCGCCTTGCCGGGCGGCAGCACCAGGAACAACGCGCCGAGGTAGGCGGCGAGGTGCGCCGTGAGCAGGGCCCCCTCCCACATGCGGTGCTTGAGCGAGCGGTCGAACAGCGACCGCACCCCGGACACGTGCAGGTTGAACCCTTCCAGCGTGAGCAGCGGGAAGAACAGGAACGCCTGCGATCGGCCGAGCAGCCGCGGCAGCCCCCTGGCCGCGTGGGCCTGGTCCTGCGTCCAGACGAAGATGTCCGGGTCGAGGTCGGGATCGAGGTCCTCGTGGTTGGGGTTGGCGTGATGCCGTGTGTGCTTGTCCTGCCACCAGCCGTACCCCATGCCGATGCCGAGGTTCCCGGCGACGCGCCCGGACACCTCCCTGCCCTTGCGCAGCCGGAACACCTGCCGGTGGGCGACGTCATGAGCGAGCAGCGCCACCTGCCCGAACACGAAGGCCAGAAAACCGGCCACCAGCAGCGTCCACCAGCTGTCGCCGATCAGAACGAAGGCCGTCCACCCGGCGGCGTACAGGGCCGTCACGGCTGCGATGCGCAGTGCGTAATACCGGGGGCGCCGGGCCATGAGCCCGGCTTCCTGGATCTTCCGGGAGAGCCGTGCGAAGTCGCTCCCCGCATCCGCCCGTACGGGAGGGGGACGCACTGTCTCGGAGGAATTCATGATCAGAAGCCACTTTCCGTTCCGTCGGACAGAGGAGAGGGCCAGGGCACGGGCGGAGCGCCCTACCCGGGGCTCCACCCGGCACGGGGGCGGCGCTCCCCATACCGCGCATACCCGGGATAACGGAATCGACGTACGCCTCGGCCCCGCCCCTTCCGTTCCCACTCCCGGCGACTGGACCCCGGCCGGGGCCGGCCCGGCGTTGCCGCTGAGGCGGGCTGCTCCCCGCCGTCCTCGCCCTGGACTTCCTTTCGGCAGCCGGCACCTCCGCGAAGCGGGAGGGCGCGTACTGCCTCAAGCCGCAGCTGTCGGGTTCGCCGGTTCGGCGGTGCGGCTGTATTCATCGTTGATCCGCTGGGCTTCTACGAGCTGGTCCTCGAGGATGACGATGCGGCAGGCCGCCTCGATGGGAGTGCCCTGGTCGACGAGCTCCCGAGCGCGGGCGGCGATGCGCAGCTGGTGGCGGGAGTAGCGGCGGTGTCCGCCGGCGGAGCGCAGCGGGGTGATCAGGCGGGTCTCTTCGATGGCGCGGAGGAAGCCCTGGGTGGTGCCGAGCATGTCTGCGGCTCGGCCCATGGTGTAGGCGGGGTAGCCGTCGTCGTCGAGACGGCTGATCGGGTCGTCTGCTGTCATCGCACCTCACTGCGAAACAGGTGGGGAAAGGAGTCAGAACGCGGGGAGGGGCCCTGGTGCGTACGACACCAGGGCCCCGAAGGAACTGCTACACCATCTGCCGGCCCTCAGTACTGCGCCGGCCTTCTGTGTCCGCATGCCCGACCGAGATGCTGTCGGGGTACGGGGATCGCGGATGCGTGACCGGAGACCACCTCACTATCGATGTCCTGCGGTACCCGGGCTTCGTACTACCGGCCCGGGCGATCCTGATGGCGCCCAATTCCTCCGTTCTTCCCTCGGTCCTACCAAACGGGAACTTGTACTGCTGGTACTGCGTACTGCCGGTACTGCTACTGCGAACCGCTTGTACTGCTCGTGGCCTCACCCAAGCGCCACTCTTCGGCAGCCAGCCCCGTCGCCCATCCTGCATCTGCTCTGGCTTAGAACCCCACTGCCGAACCTCCCGGTACGCGCGCCCGCAGCCGACGCCTTCACCGAGGTACCGCGCACTGACTTCACTGCTGGGTACTGCACTTACGGGTACTGCCACTGCGGTACTGCTACTGCTGACGGCGGCCCCTGATCACTGCGGGCCACCCGGTCCGGTCGTCAGTCCCGTCGCCGTCCTGCAACAACCCTGGCTTCGGAACTCCACCACCGCACCGCCCTGCGCACTGCAACTACGGGTACTGCGGTACTGCGAGTACTGCTGCCCGGCAGTTCGTCTCTGCCGGGCCCTTCTTGACTGGGCTACGAGAGAAACCATAGCCACGCCATCGCCCAATGTCTACTCCGGCCGACATAGATTTTCGTGTGCGTGTCTCTGAGGTAATCGGGTGCTGCCGGGTTGAGCGGCTGCCGGCGGGGGCACAACGACCGGGCAGGTAGGGCCGGACCCCGACAACAGACCCGGAGCGCGCGATGACCACGATGAGCGCCGAGCGCACAGCCCTTCGTTCTCCGTCCGCCGTCGCCGGGGCGCGCCAGGCCGCCCGCGCGTTCCTCGAAGCCCTCGGGCAGCCGGCCATCGGTCGGGAGCAGGCCGACACAGTCGTCCTGGTGGTCTCCGAGCTCGTGACCAACGCCCTGCGCCACGGTGGTGGCGCCTACACCCTCCGCCTCGCCGCCCACCCCGGCACGATCGAGGTCGCCGTCGAGGATCCCAGCCCGCGGATGCCGCGGATGCGGACCCCCGACCTCGTCGACGGGACGGGCGGATTCGGCTGGCACATGGTCAACGACCTCGCCCTCGCCACCGTCGTCACGCCCAGGCCCGAAGGCGGCAAGAGCGTACGCGCCCTCCTCGCCCGCTGGACCCGCGGGTAGTCGCGGCCTGCGGGCGGCCCAATCTCCGGCAGCCGCACGCAGCTCAGCCCCCGGCGCTGCCACCCACCCGTTCGAACATCACCAGGCGTTTTCCTGTGGGCAGACCTCGGCCAGGAGCTCCAGCAGATGGGCGGCGACCGGTCCGGGCTCACCGCGCCGCACCCAGGTGTAGACGGCGGCCCGGGCCGCCGCATCGACGTGCTGCAGCACATACCCGTCCACCAACCCGCGCGTACCGGGGCACTCCCGTACCCGGATCCGCCGAGGCCTTCCATCCTGCTCGGCCAAGACCTCGACGACCTTGCGCTCCGGGCCATCCCGAAACTGATACACCCAATATGTCCGCATATCGACCATTGTTTCCATTGCCACGTGCCCCCGTGCACCGGACACCCCAGGGGCGCGCTCCGCGTAACCCGCTGGCCTCCGCAGAGGGCGCCCGCCGTCGGCAAACGGGTGCACCAATGACCGCCGGCGCGCCTGTTGGCCACGCGGCGGGAACCGATAAACGGTGATGCCGGGACCGGCCAAGGCCCAGCCTCCGCACAGCCCTCCGCCGACCGCTCACCCGGCGGCCGTAGCCGGCCCAGCCCCGAACCGCGGCACATCCTCCACGGTTGCATCCAGGCGCAGGCGCTGGAAGCCGAGCGGGTGGCGGAAGTTGCCGCCGTGGTCGATGGCGCGATCCGCGCTGACCTCGGCGACCAGGGCGGGGTGAACGAGGGTGGTGTCGAGGACGTCGCGGCTCCCCCACTTCGCGGAGAAGCGCACACCCTCCCACGGGTGCCCGGGCGCGGCTGCGGTGAGGTGTTCGGCGACCTGGCGGGCGGCGTCCGGGCGCAGCGGTACGGTGCGGCCGACGGCGCGCAGTCGGCCGTCCTGGTCGTGGCGGCCGAGGACGAGGAGTTGCGGGCGGGTCGGGGTGCCGGTGATCGCGCCGACGATCGTCTCCGTGGTGTCCCGCCTTCTGATCTTGGTCCAGCCGCGGTATCCGGGCAGGTAGCGGCTGTTCAGGGGCTTGATCAGGATCCCCTCCACGCCCGACACGTCGGTCCAGGACTCCAGCCATTCCCGCGCCTTGGCCAGGTCCGTCGTCATAGGGCAGAGCGTCCACGGGGCCGTCAGGGCGTGCTCGGTGAACAGGTTCTCCAGCAGGGCACGCCGCTCGGCGTACGGGCGGGTGAGCAGCTCCTGGCCGTCGTGCTGCAAGAGGTCGAAGGCGACGAAGAAGGCCGGCCACTTCACAGCGAGGGCCAGGGCGCCGCGGGCGCGGGTGGCGGCCCGGCGCTGCAACGCCTCGAACGACAAGCGCTCCGCCTCTGTGTCCCAGACGACCAGTTCGCCGTCGAGGGCCAGGCCGGGCGGCAACTGCGCCTCGGCGGCCGCCACCAGGTCCGGCCACCGGTCCTGCACCAGTGCCCCGCGGCGGGTCTGCACCAGCACCGTGCCGCCCGGCCCGGCCGGGGTGAAGACGAGCGCCCGGTGACCGTCCAGCTTCTGCTCGTACGCCACCCCCGCCCGCACAGCGGCCGGGCCCGGCACGGCTTCCGCGGCCTGCGCCAGCATCGGCTCCACCGGCGGCCTGAGCATCACGAGGGCCTCCCTCACAGCGTGCGCGTCCCTCTTCCAGGGTCCGCCAGACCAGCTGGAGGCGACTGCGGGGCCGCGCGCGATCAAGCTCGCTGTCCCGTGCCATCGAACTTTGATCAGTGACAGCGAAGTTTGATCAATCCGTCCGGAAGGACACGTGGTGCGGATCCAAGCCGCCGGGTGCGCCTGCTGCATCCGGTCTACCGACCGCCCTCACGCGTATCCCATGATCCACTACACCGTTGATCACCACATGAAGAAACAAACCGCACTCGGAGTCCTCGTACTCGCGGCCGCTCCCATGCTCCTTGCATCCCCCGCACACGCCGACGGCGTGGTGACGGGCCCCCTTCGCGGGATCCTCGGATTCGCGACGGGAGCCGCAGACAGCGCCCCACCCGTGTCCCTGGGCGGCAAGAAGCCGCTCATCGACCCCAAGAGGCCGGACGCGGTAGACGACATCGTCCAGTCCTCATTCGACACATTCCTGGTCGTCGAAAACGCCGACGTCCGCGCCATCGCACCCGCGGCGGTGAAGGGAGCCACGAGCATCCTGCGCAACGGTGTAGAGGCAGTGGCGCCCTTCTGATCTCACTAAAAACACTGCCCTCGCCAGCTGGGGCGCTCAGCCACACAGGCATGGACGAGCGCCCCAGCGGATCAGACAAGACGTCGCAGGGCACAAGGTCACAATGGCACGCTCCGGCCGAGCGAGCCGGACCGCGCCCACCGGGCGCGTCTGCCTGTGGGCTCTGACCAGCTGTGATCAAACTTCGATGACGCGAACTCGCATCCATCAAAGATCGATGGCACAGGACAGCCGGAACTGTGACTGAGCGCTTCAGATGGCTGTCCTGTCTCTGTCGATGCGGTCCCTGTCTCAAGTGATCTGGTCCGGTTCGCTCGTCGTGTCAGATGATCTGGTTCTCCGCGAGCAGTGGAAAGGCGGTGGACCAAGATCGCGCGGGCGACAGACTGGCCCCGTGACCGCATCGGATGCCATGGCAGACCGACCTTGAGGTGTCAGGCGCCGCGCGTGCCGAAGAAGGCGCGGACGTCGGCGACGAACGCCTCTGGCTGCTCCAGTGAGAGGAAGTTGCCGCCGCGCTCGAGCTCGGTCCAGTGGGTGATGTTGTGGTCTCGCTCGGCGAAGCGGCGGATGGTGATGTCGGTGTGCAGGGCGACGGCGACGCCGGTCGGGACGGTGCCGCGGGCCTTCGGGGCCCAGGCGCTCGGGTCGTGGCCCGCCTCGTAGTACAAGTTCGCCGAGGAGCCCGCCGTGCCGCTGAACCAGTAGACACTGATGTTGGTCAGCAGGCGGTCGCGGCCCACGGCGTCCTCGGGGAGCTCGGCGGCGGGGTCCGTCCATTCCTTGAACTTCTCAGCGATCCAAGCGAGTTGGCCGACCGGCGAGTCATGCAGTCCGTAGGCGAGGGTCTGCGGACGAGTGGACTGGATGGCGTTGAAGCCCATCTTGTCCTGCTGGAAATCCTCCAGCCGCGCCAGCCGTTCCTGCTCGGACGCGGTCAGCCCCTCGAACTCGGCAGGATCCCCAGAGGGGAAGGTGACCAGGCCGTTGAGGTGAATGCCGACGACCAGGTCGGGTGCCTGCCGACCCATCTCCGCAGCGATCCAGGCTCCACCACCTGTTCCCTGGACGCCGTAAGTGCTGTAGCCGAGCCGCCCCATCAGCTCGACGAACGCCCCCGCGATGCGGCCGGTGTTCCAGCCGGCCTCGCCGAGCGGACCGGAGAAGCCAGTGCCGGGCGTGGACGTCACAACGACGTGGAAGTCCTCCGCCAGCGGCCGGATGACCTCGACGAACTGCACGAACGAGCAGGGCCAGTCATGCAGCAGGAGCAGCGGCACGGCCGCAGGGTTCTGCGAACGGACGTGCAGGAAGTGGATGTTCTGGCCGTCGATCTCGGTGGTGAACTGCGGGAACTCATTAAGCTCCGCCTCCGCCTTGCGCCAGTCGAAACCGTCGGCCCAGTACGCGGCCAGGGCCTTGAGGTAGTCGGTGGGCACCCCCCGGCTCCAGCCGGCGCCGGGGATCTCGCCGCCCCAGCGCGTACGTGCCAGCCGCTCCCGCAAGTCGTCGAGCTCCTCCTGCCGGACGTCGATGCGGAACGGCTGGATCCGGGCGTCGCTGTTGCTCTTGTTCTCCATGGGTACGACAGTATTCTCAATATAGGCACGATACGTTCCTAATAGCACGACAGGCTTGTCCTCATGCTTGATACATCCGCACGGTTGCTGCGCCTCCTCTCCCTTCTGCAGACCCCGAGGGCCTGGCCGGGATCCGAACTGGCCGGGCGCCTCGGGGTGAGCGGCCGCACCGTCCGCAACGACATCGACCGACTGCGCGAGCTCGGCTACCCCGTGGACGCCACACGCGGAACCACCGGCGGCTACCGGCTGGGAGCCGGGGCGGCGATGCCCCCGCTGCTCCTCGACGACGAGGAGGCCGTCGCGGTGACGGTCGCGCTGCGCACCGCCGCGCAGGGCGCCGTCCCCGGCACCGAGGAAACCTCCCTGCGGGCGCTCGCCAAGCTGGAGCAGGTGCTGCCCTCCCGGCTGCGCCGCCGGGTGCGGACCATCATGACGTACACCGTGGCCGTGCCGGCCGACCGTCCGGCCCCGACCGTCACCGCGGAGGTACTGACCACCCTGGCGTCCGCCTGCCGCGACCAGGAACGACTGCGCTTCGACTACCTGGACCACACCGGCTCGCCCACCCGCCGCATCGTGGAGCCATATCGGGCGGTGAACTGGGGACAGCGCTGGTACCTGGTGGCATGGGACGTCGAGCGCCAGGACTGGCGGACCTTCCGGGCCGACCGAATCCAGCCCCGCACTCCGACCGGGCCGCGCTTCACCCCGCGCGAACTGCCTGGTGGCGACGCCGCGGTGTACGTCTCCCAACGAGTATCGGGCGCTGCCTGGCTCTACCACGCACGGGTTACCGTCCACGCCCCGGCAGCGGCGGTGATCGAGCAGATCAACCCTGCCGTCGGCACGGTCGAGGCACTCGACGCCAACACCTGCGTCCTGACCACCGGCGCCGATACGGTGCAAACCCTCGCGGTCTATCTGGGCATGCTCGACTTCGACTTCTATGTCACCGAGCCCGCGGAACTGGTCACCCACCTGCGTCGACTCGCGAACCGCTACTCCCGCTCCACACCGCCTACCCCCTGAGGCGAAAAGACCCGCCAGACGTGCCAAGACCGGCATCAACCAGATCCGCCACTGCCGGACCAGATCATCTGAGACAACTCTGGAGAACTGCCCTGACCGACCACTTCAATTGAGATCCGCGTCAGGCAACCGTCGCAACCCGTCTGGTCGTCGCAGCTCACAGCTCCGGGCCCGGACCAGATCAATTGAGACGGGACAATGGCGGGTGAGCGTGTGAGTTGGCGGGCAGGGCGGGGGTAGCTCGCTCACCTGCGGTGCCTTCGCGGAAGATCGTACGCAGACAGCGGCCGAATGGCATTTGCGCCAGCAGCGGTTCTCAGCCGTTCCCATGGGAGTGCCTGCCCGGTGGTGATCTCCACTGGAACGCTCTGAGAAGGAAGGCAGTGTGCCGTCCGGTGAGGAGAGACCATGTCTGACGCCACGCCCAGTCCTGAAGTCACCGACCTCGGCGCGATCCCAGGATCCGGAGGGGGCCCCGCGGGACCTGCGCCGGGCTCGATCCCGGTGACCGAGATTCACCCGGAAGCCGACAGCGGCCTGACCGTGATCGCGCCGGCCGAGGTAAAGGCGGAAGAGGTGGGCCTGTTCAGCGTCCGGTACAGGGGACTGGTGCCCACACTCGTCCTCACCGGCGGCACGATCGTCCCCTCCCTCATCACCGTCGTGGACGGATCCGGGAACGTCCTGGCCGAGTACGAGGCACGCCCGGCTCCGAAGCGGATCGCGAGCCGGATGCTTCCCGACGACCAGAACGATCTCGTCTGCGCCACCCCCGACTGCAAGCCCATCAGCCTGACCAGGTAGGCCCACGGGCCGGGGCCGCCGTCCCGCACCAGCCCTGGAGCGGGACGGCACCGTCGCCCGGTGGACCGGTCGACTGTCCCTCGTCAGGCGTTGGTGATGACCACTGAGGAGGTGCCTCCATTTCCGAGCACGATCGGCTGGCTGCCCGAGGAGTCCGGGCCGCCAACGCCCGCCGACAGCTCGTTCGCGAGGGAGGTGATGCTGTGCCCACCTTGGTCAAGGGGGGAAATCTGCCACAGCTGATTGTTCGGGTGATGGGGCGGGAGGCTCTTCGTCGTGATCAGCGGGCGCACCGTAATCGGCCGACCAGCCCCATCCGGGGCTACCCATCCTTCGTTGCTGCCGTCCCTCGTGATGGTGTACGCGTTCTGACCGTGCTGAGGCTGCCTCTCAATCTGCCAGCGGGCACCCTCCGCGCTCCCACCCACGACCAGCGTGCCGTTTTCTGCCGCAACCGGCTTCCCGTCGATGTGGAGCTGCTTCGTACTCATGACAATCAACCTCCTGCTCAGCTTCGATCGGGCGACCGAGAGCCCAAGGGAATCTGCACACGGGCAAGCCTCCACAATCGCCGTTTTTCAGACTTTAACGGCATGCGGTGATCAAGCCTGGATGCCACACGCACCAGCGGTCCCTGGCCGGGGCTGCCGGTGAACAAGCGGAGTCTGGCCACCGCGCCCATCGACGCCAGGTGCACCCTTGGTCTCACCCACACGTCCGCCAACTCAACTGCTCAGCCCCGCCAACTGAGGCGCTCATCCGCCACCTGAAGCGCTCAGTCACACGTGTGACTGAGCGCTTCAGGTGGCGGATGAGCGCCTCAGTTGGCGGGGCTGAGCAGTTGAGTTGGCGGACGTGTGGGTGAGACCAAGGGTGCACCTGGCGTCGATGGGCGCGGTGGCCAGACTCCGCTTGTTCACCGGCAGCCCCGGCCAGGGACCGCTGGTGCGTGTGGCATCCAGGCTTGATCACCGCATGCCGTTAAAGTCTGAAAAACGGCGATTGTGGAGGCTTGCCCGTGTGCAGATTCCCTTGGGCTCTCGGTCGCCCGATCGAAGCTGAGCAGGAGGTTGATTGTCATGAGTACGAAGCAGCTCCACATCGACGGGAAGCCGGTTGCGGCAGAAAACGGCACGCTGGTCGTGGGTGGGAGCGCGGAGGGTGCCCGCTGGCAGATTGAGAGGCAGCCTCAGCACGGTCAGAACGCGTACACCATCACGAGGGACGGCAGCAACGAAGGATGGGTAGCCCCGGATGGGGCTGGTCGGCCGATTACGGTGCGCCCGCTGATCACGACGAAGAGCCTCCCGCCCCATCACCCGAACAATCAGCTGTGGCAGATTTCCCCCCTTGACCAAGGTGGGCACAGCATCACCTCCCTCGCGAACGAGCTGTCGGCGGGCGTTGGCGGCCCGGACTCCTCGGGCAGCCAGCCGATCGTGCTCGGAAATGGAGGCACCTCCTCAGTGGTCATCACCAACGCCTGACGAGGGACAGTCGACCGGTCCACCGGGCGACGGTGCCGTCCCGCTCCAGGGCTGGTGCGGGACGGCGGCCCCGGCCCGTGGGCCTACCTGGTCAGGCTGATGGGCTTGCAGTCGGGGGTGGCGCAGACGAGATCGTTCTGGTCGTCGGGAAGCATCCGGCTCGCGATCCGCTTCGGAGCCGGGCGTGCCTCGTACTCGGCCAGGACGTTCCCGGATCCGTCCACGACGGTGATGAGGGAGGGGACGATCGTGCCGCCGGTGAGGACGAGTGTGGGCACCAGTCCCCTGTACCGGACGCTGAACAGGCCCACCTCTTCCGCCTTTACCTCGGCCGGCGCGATCACGGTCAGGCCGCTGTCGGCTTCCGGGTGAATCTCGGTCACCGGGATCGAGCCCGGCGCAGGTCCCGCGGGGCCCCCTCCGGATCCTGGGATCGCGCCGAGGTCGGTGACTTCAGGACTGGGCGTGGCGTCAGACATGGTCTCTCCTCACCGGACGGCACACTGCCTTCCTTCTCAGAGCGTTCCAGTGGAGATCACCACCGGGCAGGCACTCCCATGGGAACGGCTGAGAACCGCTGCTGGCGCAAATGCCATTCGGCCGCTGTCTGCGTACGATCTTCCGCGAAGGCACCGCAGGTGAGCGAGCTACCCCCGCCCTGCCCGCCAACTCACACGCTCACCCGCCATTGTCCCGTCTCAATTGATCTGGTCCGGGCCCGGAGCTGTGAGCTGCGACGACCAGACGGGTTGCGACGGTTGCCTGACGCGGATCTCAATTGAAGTGGTCGGTCAGGGCAGTTCTCCAGAGTTGTCTCAGATGATCTGGTCCGGCAGTGGCGGATCTGGTTGATGCCGGTCTTGGCACGTCTGGCGGGTCTTTTCGCCTCAGGGGGTAGGCGGTGTGGAGCGGGAGTAGCGGTTCGCGAGTCGACGCAGGTGGGTGACCAGTTCCGCGGGCTCGGTGACATAGAAGTCGAAGTCGAGCATGCCCAGATAGACCGCGAGGGTTTGCACCGTATCGGCGCCGGTGGTCAGGACGCAGGTGTTGGCGTCGAGTGCCTCGACCGTGCCGACGGCAGGGTTGATCTGCTCGATCACCGCCGCTGCCGGGGCGTGGACGGTAACCCGTGCGTGGTAGAGCCAGGCAGCGCCCGATACTCGTTGGGAGACGTACACCGCGGCGTCGCCACCAGGCAGTTCGCGCGGGGTGAAGCGCGGCCCGGTCGGAGTGCGGGGCTGGATTCGGTCGGCCCGGAAGGTCCGCCAGTCCTGGCGCTCGACGTCCCATGCCACCAGGTACCAGCGCTGTCCCCAGTTCACCGCCCGATATGGCTCCACGATGCGGCGGGTGGGCGAGCCGGTGTGGTCCAGGTAGTCGAAGCGCAGTCGTTCCTGGTCGCGGCAGGCGGACGCCAGGGTGGTCAGTACCTCCGCGGTGACGGTCGGGGCCGGACGGTCGGCCGGCACGGCCACGGTGTACGTCATGATGGTCCGCACCCGGCGGCGCAGCCGGGAGGGCAGCACCTGCTCCAGCTTGGCGAGCGCCCGCAGGGAGGTTTCCTCGGTGCCGGGGACGGCGCCCTGCGCGGCGGTGCGCAGCGCGACCGTCACCGCGACGGCCTCCTCGTCGTCGAGGAGCAGCGGGGGCATCGCCGCCCCGGCTCCCAGCCGGTAGCCGCCGGTGGTTCCGCGTGTGGCGTCCACGGGGTAGCCGAGCTCGCGCAGTCGGTCGATGTCGTTGCGGACGGTGCGGCCGCTCACCCCGAGGCGCCCGGCCAGTTCGGATCCCGGCCAGGCCCTCGGGGTCTGCAGAAGGGAGAGGAGGCGCAGCAACCGTGCGGATGTATCAAGCATGAGGACAAGCCTGTCGTGCTATTAGGAACGTATCGTGCCTATATTGAGAATACTGTCGTACCCATGGAGAACAAGAGCAACAGCGACGCCCGGATCCAGCCGTTCCGCATCGACGTCCGGCAGGAGGAGCTCGACGACTTGCGGGAGCGGCTGGCACGTACGCGCTGGGGCGGCGAGATCCCCGGCGCCGGCTGGAGCCGGGGGGTGCCCACCGACTACCTCAAGGCCCTGGCCGCGTACTGGGCCGACGGTTTCGACTGGCGCAAGGCGGAGGCGGAGCTTAATGAGTTCCCGCAGTTCACCACCGAGATCGACGGCCAGAACATCCACTTCCTGCACGTCCGTTCGCAGAACCCTGCGGCCGTGCCGCTGCTCCTGCTGCATGACTGGCCCTGCTCGTTCGTGCAGTTCGTCGAGGTCATCCGGCCGCTGGCGGAGGACTTCCACGTCGTTGTGACGTCCACGCCCGGCACTGGCTTCTCCGGTCCGCTCGGCGAGGCCGGCTGGAACACCGGCCGCATCGCGGGGGCGTTCGTCGAGCTGATGGGGCGGCTCGGCTACAGCACTTACGGCGTCCAGGGAACAGGTGGTGGAGCCTGGATCGCTGCGGAGATGGGTCGGCAGGCACCCGACCTGGTCGTCGGCATTCACCTCAACGGCCTGGTCACCTTCCCCTCTGGGGATCCTGCCGAGTTCGAGGGGCTGACCGCGTCCGAGCAGGAACGGCTGGCGCGGCTGGAGGATTTCCAGCAGGACAAGATGGGCTTCAACGCCATCCAGTCCACTCGTCCGCAGACCCTCGCCTACGGACTGCATGACTCGCCGGTCGGCCAACTCGCTTGGATCGCTGAGAAGTTCAAGGAATGGACGGACCCCGCCGCCGAGCTCCCCGAGGACGCCGTGGGCCGCGACCGCCTGCTGACCAACATCAGTGTCTACTGGTTCAGCGGCACGGCGGGCTCCTCGGCGAACTTGTACTACGAGGCGGGCCACGACCCGAGCGCCTGGGCCCCGAAGGCCCGCGGCACCGTCCCGACCGGCGTCGCCGTCGCCCTGCACACCGACATCACCATCCGCCGCTTCGCCGAGCGAGACCACAACATCACCCACTGGACCGAGCTCGAGCGCGGCGGCAACTTCCTCTCACTGGAGCAGCCAGAGGCGTTCGTCGCCGACGTCCGCGCCTTCTTCGGCACGCGCGGCGCCTGACACCTCAAGGTCGGTCTGCCATGGCATCCGATGCGGTCACGGGGCCAGTCTGTCGCCCGCGCGATCTTGGTCCACCGCCTTTCCACTGCTCGCGGAGAACCAGATCATCTGACACGACGAGCGAACCGGACCAGATCACTTGAGACAGGGACCGCATCGACAGAGACAGGACAGCCATCTGAAGCGCTCAGTCACAGTTCCGGCTGTCCTGTGCCATCGATCTTTGATGGATGCGAGTTCGCGTCATCGAAGTTTGATCACAGCTGGTCAGAGCCCACAGGCAGACGCGCCCGGTGGGCGCGGTCCGGCTCGCTCGGCCGGAGCGTGCCATTGTGACCTTGTGCCCTGCGACGTCTTGTCTGATCCGCTGGGGCGCTCGTCCATGCCTGTGTGGCTGAGCGCCCCAGCTGGCGAGGGCAGTGTTTTTAGTGAGATCAGAAGGGCGCCACTGCCTCTACACCGTTGCGCAGGATGCTCGTGGCTCCCTTCACCGCCGCGGGTGCGATGGCGCGGACGTCGGCGTTTTCGACGACCAGGAATGTGTCGAATGAGGACTGGACGATGTCGTCTACCGCGTCCGGCCTCTTGGGGTCGATGAGCGGCTTCTTGCCGCCCAGGGACACGGGTGGGGCGCTGTCTGCGGCTCCCGTCGCGAATCCGAGGATCCCGCGAAGGGGGCCCGTCACCACGCCGTCGGCGTGTGCGGGGGATGCAAGGAGCATGGGAGCGGCCGCGAGTACGAGGACTCCGAGTGCGGTTTGTTTCTTCATGTGGTGATCAACGGTGTAGTGGATCATGGGATACGCGTGAGGGCGGTCGGTAGACCGGATGCAGCAGGCGCACCCGGCGGCTTGGATCCGCACCACGTGTCCTTCCGGACGGATTGATCAAACTTCGCTGTCACTGATCAAAGTTCGATGGCACGGGACAGCGAGCTTGATCGCGCGCGGCCCCGCAGTCGCCTCCAGCTGGTCTGGCGGACCCTGGAAGAGGGACGCGCACGCTGTGAGGGAGGCCCTCGTGATGCTCAGGCCGCCGGTGGAGCCGATGCTGGCGCAGGCCGCGGAAGCCGTGCCGGGCCCGGCCGCTGTGCGGGCGGGGGTGGCGTACGAGCAGAAGCTGGACGGTCACCGGGCGCTCGTCTTCACCCCGGCCGGGCCGGGCGGCACGGTGCTGGTGCAGACCCGCCGCGGGGCACTGGTGCAGGACCGGTGGCCGGACCTGGTGGCGGCCGCCGAGGCGCAGTTGCCGCCCGGCCTGGCCCTCGACGGCGAACTGGTCGTCTGGGACACAGAGGCGGAGCGCTTGTCGTTCGAGGCGTTGCAGCGCCGGGCCGCCACCCGCGCCCGCGGCGCCCTGGCCCTCGCTGTGAAGTGGCCGGCCTTCTTCGTCGCCTTCGACCTCTTGCAGCACGACGGCCAGGAGCTGCTCACCCGCCCGTACGCCGAGCGGCGTGCCCTGCTGGAGAACCTGTTCACCGAGCACGCCCTGACGGCCCCGTGGACGCTCTGCCCTATGACGACGGACCTGGCCAAGGCGCGGGAATGGCTGGAGTCCTGGACCGACGTGTCGGGCGTGGAGGGGATCCTGATCAAGCCCCTGAACAGCCGCTACCTGCCCGGATACCGCGGCTGGACCAAGATCAGAAGGCGGGACACCACGGAGACGATCGTCGGCGCGATCACCGGCACCCCGACCCGCCCGCAACTCCTCGTCCTCGGCCGCCACGACCAGGACGGCCGACTGCGCGCCGTCGGCCGCACCGTACCGCTGCGCCCGGACGCCGCCCGCCAGGTCGCCGAACACCTCACCGCAGCCGCGCCCGGGCACCCGTGGGAGGGTGTGCGCTTCTCCGCGAAGTGGGGGAGCCGCGACGTCCTCGACACCACCCTCGTTCACCCCGCCCTGGTCGCCGAGGTCAGCGCGGATCGCGCCATCGACCACGGCGGCAACTTCCGCCACCCGCTCGGCTTCCAGCGCCTGCGCCTGGATGCAACCGTGGAGGATGTGCCGCGGTTCGGGGCTGGGCCGGCTACGGCCGCCGGGTGAGCGGTCGGCGGAGGGCTGTGCGGAGGCTGGGCCTTGGCCGGTCCCGGCATCACCGTTTATCGGTTCCCGCCGCGTGGCCAACAGGCGCGCCGGCGGTCATTGGTGCACCCGTTTGCCGACGGCGGGCGCCCTCTGCGGAGGCCAGCGGGTTACGCGGAGCGCGCCCCTGGGGTGTCCGGTGCACGGGGGCACGTGGCAATGGAAACAATGGTCGATATGCGGACATATTGGGTGTATCAGTTTCGGGATGGCCCGGAGCGCAAGGTCGTCGAGGTCTTGGCCGAGCAGGATGGAAGGCCTCGGCGGATCCGGGTACGGGAGTGCCCCGGTACGCGCGGGTTGGTGGACGGGTATGTGCTGCAGCACGTCGATGCGGCGGCCCGGGCCGCCGTCTACACCTGGGTGCGGCGCGGTGAGCCCGGACCGGTCGCCGCCCATCTGCTGGAGCTCCTGGCCGAGGTCTGCCCACAGGAAAACGCCTGGTGATGTTCGAACGGGTGGGTGGCAGCGCCGGGGGCTGAGCTGCGTGCGGCTGCCGGAGATTGGGCCGCCCGCAGGCCGCGACTACCCGCGGGTCCAGCGGGCGAGGAGGGCGCGTACGCTCTTGCCGCCTTCGGGCCTGGGCGTGACGACGGTGGCGAGGGCGAGGTCGTTGACCATGTGCCAGCCGAATCCGCCCGTCCCGTCGACGAGGTCGGGGGTCCGCATCCGCGGCATCCGCGGGCTGGGATCCTCGACGGCGACCTCGATCGTGCCGGGGTGGGCGGCGAGGCGGAGGGTGTAGGCGCCACCACCGTGGCGCAGGGCGTTGGTCACGAGCTCGGAGACCACCAGGACGACTGTGTCGGCCTGCTCCCGACCGATGGCCGGCTGCCCGAGGGCTTCGAGGAACGCGCGGGCGGCCTGGCGCGCCCCGGCGACGGCGGACGGAGAACGAAGGGCTGTGCGCTCGGCGCTCATCGTGGTCATCGCGCGCTCCGGGTCTGTTGTCGGGGTCCGGCCCTACCTGCCCGGTCGTTGTGCCCCCGCCGGCAGCCGCTCAACCCGGCAGCACCCGATTACCTCAGAGACACGCACACGAAAATCTATGTCGGCCGGAGTAGACATTGGGCGATGGCGTGGCTATGGTTTCTCTCGTAGCCCAGTCAAGAAGGGCCCGGCAGAGACGAACTGCCGGGCAGCAGTACTCGCAGTACCGCAGTACCCGTAGTTGCAGTGCGCAGGGCGGTGCGGTGGTGGAGTTCCGAAGCCAGGGTTGTTGCAGGACGGCGACGGGACTGACGACCGGACCGGGTGGCCCGCAGTGATCAGGGGCCGCCGTCAGCAGTAGCAGTACCGCAGTGGCAGTACCCGTAAGTGCAGTACCCAGCAGTGAAGTCAGTGCGCGGTACCTCGGTGAAGGCGTCGGCTGCGGGCGCGCGTACCGGGAGGTTCGGCAGTGGGGTTCTAAGCCAGAGCAGATGCAGGATGGGCGACGGGGCTGGCTGCCGAAGAGTGGCGCTTGGGTGAGGCCACGAGCAGTACAAGCGGTTCGCAGTAGCAGTACCGGCAGTACGCAGTACCAGCAGTACAAGTTCCCGTTTGGTAGGACCGAGGGAAGAACGGAGGAATTGGGCGCCATCAGGATCGCCCGGGCCGGTAGTACGAAGCCCGGGTACCGCAGGACATCGATAGTGAGGTGGTCTCCGGTCACGCATCCGCGATCCCCGTACCCCGACAGCATCTCGGTCGGGCATGCGGACACAGAAGGCCGGCGCAGTACTGAGGGCCGGCAGATGGTGTAGCAGTTCCTTCGGGGCCCTGGTGTCGTACGCACCAGGGCCCCTCCCCGCGTTCTGACTCCTTTCCCCACCTGTTTCGCAGTGAGGTGCGATGACAGCAGACGACCCGATCAGCCGTCTCGACGACGACGGCTACCCCGCCTACACCATGGGCCGAGCCGCAGACATGCTCGGCACCACCCAGGGCTTCCTCCGCGCCATCGAAGAGACCCGCCTGATCACCCCGCTGCGCTCCGCCGGCGGACACCGCCGCTACTCCCGCCACCAGCTGCGCATCGCCGCCCGCGCTCGGGAGCTCGTCGACCAGGGCACTCCCATCGAGGCGGCCTGCCGCATCGTCATCCTCGAGGACCAGCTCGTAGAAGCCCAGCGGATCAACGATGAATACAGCCGCACCGCCGAACCGGCGAACCCGACAGCTGCGGCTTGAGGCAGTACGCGCCCTCCCGCTTCGCGGAGGTGCCGGCTGCCGAAAGGAAGTCCAGGGCGAGGACGGCGGGGAGCAGCCCGCCTCAGCGGCAACGCCGGGCCGGCCCCGGCCGGGGTCCAGTCGCCGGGAGTGGGAACGGAAGGGGCGGGGCCGAGGCGTACGTCGATTCCGTTATCCCGGGTATGCGCGGTATGGGGAGCGCCGCCCCCGTGCCGGGTGGAGCCCCGGGTAGGGCGCTCCGCCCGTGCCCTGGCCCTCTCCTCTGTCCGACGGAACGGAAAGTGGCTTCTGATCATGAATTCCTCCGAGACAGTGCGTCCCCCTCCCGTACGGGCGGATGCGGGGAGCGACTTCGCACGGCTCTCCCGGAAGATCCAGGAAGCCGGGCTCATGGCCCGGCGCCCCCGGTATTACGCACTGCGCATCGCAGCCGTGACGGCCCTGTACGCCGCCGGGTGGACGGCCTTCGTTCTGATCGGCGACAGCTGGTGGACGCTGCTGGTGGCCGGTTTTCTGGCCTTCGTGTTCGGGCAGGTGGCGCTGCTCGCTCATGACGTCGCCCACCGGCAGGTGTTCCGGCTGCGCAAGGGCAGGGAGGTGTCCGGGCGCGTCGCCGGGAACCTCGGCATCGGCATGGGGTACGGCTGGTGGCAGGACAAGCACACACGGCATCACGCCAACCCCAACCACGAGGACCTCGATCCCGACCTCGACCCGGACATCTTCGTCTGGACGCAGGACCAGGCCCACGCGGCCAGGGGGCTGCCGCGGCTGCTCGGCCGATCGCAGGCGTTCCTGTTCTTCCCGCTGCTCACGCTGGAAGGGTTCAACCTGCACGTGTCCGGGGTGCGGTCGCTGTTCGACCGCTCGCTCAAGCACCGCATGTGGGAGGGGGCCCTGCTCACGGCGCACCTCGCCGCCTACCTCGGCGCGTTGTTCCTGGTGCTGCCGCCCGGCAAGGCGGTCGTGTTCCTCCTCGTCCACCAGTGCCTCTTCGGCGTCTGCCTCGGCTCGATCTTCGCCCCGAACCACAAGGGCATGCCGATCCTGACGGGCGCCGAGCGGCCCGAAGCCTTCCTCCAACACGAGGACGCGGAGATCATGCTGAGCTTCCCTGGTCTGGGAGCCCAGCTCGGAGCCCGCGTGCTGGCCGAGCTCGGCGACGACCGGGGCCGGTTCGCCGACGCCCGCGGCCTGAAGGCATATGCGGGGTCGTCGCCAATCACCCGGGCCTCCGGCAAGAAGTCCAGCATTACCCGCCGCCGGATCAAGAACGACCGGCTCAACCACGCCGGCTACCTGTGGGCCTTCTCGGCCCTACGCGCCTCACCCGGGGCCATGGCCCGCTACCGGCACCGCCGCGACGAACGCGGAGACTGGCACGCCTCCGCCCTGCGCAACGTCTTCAACAACCTGATCGGCCAGCTCCACCATTGCCTCCAGCACCGCAAACTATTCGATGAACAGACGGCCTTCTCAACCACCGCTGAGCAGGCGCCGCAGGCAGCGTGAGGCGCTGATCAGTTGGCCTGAGTTGTCTCCTCAGCGAAGTCAAGGCACGTACGCCGGGCTGGGGGGCGCCAAATGAGAGCGTCTGCGATCTCGGAACGAAGAGGGTGGGCCTGCCAGTGGCCCGTGATGTCCTGCCAGTGCTCGATCACGGCATTGCGGTCGCTTCCCTTCCTCATCCGGCTGTAGACGAGGTCGAACTCGTAGACGTGACCCCCATCTGACAGAACGACACCAGTCTCCGACTCGGGGCCGTCAGGGAAGAGATGGACGAGGACTGCGGTGGGGATGGTCAGCCCACGCTCGGCGAGCAGCTCTCGTAGACGTGCCCAGAGGCTGAACGGACTCGCCCGCATCAGTCGAGTGCAGGTGACAAGCATCAACGATCTTCGGCCGCTAGGCGGGTGCCCGTAGAGCAAGGAGGCCAGGGGCCCCCAGGCTTCATACAGCTCAGCCGAGATCAGCGCGTCACGGTGCACCTGTCCGCTTGCAGATGAAGGTGCGAAGGCCGGGGAGTCCCGGAAGGACGCAGCCGCTGCCCGGGAGCGGGACTGCCGGCTGGGATGAGACGACTCGTGCCGGAGTCGGCCAGGGGGCTTACGAGGCATGGGCCTTTCGGATGGTCATGCCTCGTATCTTGCCATGTCCACATCCCTCTTCGGACAGCCCAAGCCGGCTGTGCAACGTCAACTTGACGCCTAGCTTCGTGAGGTGTCTCCGGTTTTCGCAGGAAAGTGGGTCCGGGTGGACACCATCACGGCCAAGCGGCACATCTTCTCGATACTGGACGTCGACGGCGACGGGGTCATCTCCCGCCAGGAGTATCTGGCCCGGCCCGAACGCGCGGCAGCGGCCCTGGGCCGGGCGGGCGACGATCCGCTCGTGTCCTTGGCACGCACCGCGCACGAGAGGGTGTTCGCGTCGATGGACGCGAACCTGGACAGCCGGGTGACCTTCACGGAGTACGAGGCGTGGGCGGGCGGGGAGGCCTTCGACGAGGTGTGCAGGCCAGCTCTGGGATCACTGTTCGACCCGGCCGACACCGACAGCGACGGCCATCTCGACCGGGCGGAGTTCACCCGGCTGCGCCAGGCCCTGGGCAACCCCGCCGACAATGCCTGTTCGGCGTTCGACGCGCTGGACGAGGACGGTGACGGCCGTGTCGATCGCGACGCCTACCTGGCACAGATCCGTTCCTTCGTCACCGACGGATCCTCTCCCATGGCGCTGGCTCTCCACGCAGAGGCCGGTAGCTGACGACATGAGGACCGGCGGCTCCGGTGCCCGCCCACCGGCAGCAGGCTGTGCCGGCAAGGGGCAGGGACGCGGGCGGTGACACGGCGTCGGGCGGGGGAGAACGGACTGATGAGAGGGGCGAGGTCGCGTGGTGGTGATGACGGACCGGCATCGCCGGTCGCTAGCAGCGTGCTGGACGGGACAGTACTGGTCGTGTGCGGCTGGTGGGCCCAGCAGTCCGGGTGCGAGGCCGTGGGCCTGGTGGCCTCGTGCCTGCTGGCCCGGGAGTCGTCGATGCGCCTGATGAAGGCGACCGAAGGGGCTGCCGATGACGGGACCGGTCATGTCATAGGCCGCCTTTAGCCTGTCGTCATGCAGACCACTCTGATGATCTACGACGGCACCGCGTCGGCCGACTCCGACGTCCCGCGTACCGGGGGTGTGCCGTTGGCTCCTGCGGGATTCACGTGGCCCATGTGCGGTTGTTTCTGTGGAGGGCCGCTGCAGTTCTTTGCTCATCTTCCTGTCGAGGACGGCGTCCTGTCGGTGTTCCTGTGCCAGAACGACCCGGGCGCATGTGAGTTCTGGGACGCGAGTTCCGGCGCGAACCGGGTCTACCTGTTTCCCCGGGAGGGACTGCAGCCGGTGGCTGTGCCCGAGACGGGAGTGACGCTGCTGCCCACGACATCGGCCATCCGTACCCAGGTCGTGACGGTCGACCCCGAAGACGACGACCACGATGACGACGACGAACTCGTGCCTGACGCATACGACCTTGCCCGCTCGGGATGGAAGCGGGAACCCGAGGAACGATTCGGTAAGCAACGCGAAGTGCTCGGGTCGCTAGGAGGCAGCCCCTCCTACCTCGAGGACGACCGACTGCCCGCATGCCCCTCCTGCGCCGGCACGATGGAATTCGCGGCGCATCTGGAGGAAGGGATCTCCTGGCAGACCGCGATGAACCTCGGCGGTCAGCTGGGCTACGTCTTCGTCTGCCGCGCTTGCCGCGAAGGTGCCTTCCTCACGGACTAAGCACATCGGACGCCAGGCATTTGGTCCCAAGGCGCGCCCCGCTCGGATGACGCCGGCCTGGCCGGCCTCCGGCGGCCACAGCCGCTCGTCCTCGGCTCTTCGACCAGACGCTACGACCAAAACGGCGGGCTTCGCGCCGTCGGCCGCACTGCGCCCCTGAAACCGAACGCCTCCTGCTCTCTCGCCGACCACCCCACCCAGGCCGGCCCCGACCATCCCTGGACCGGCGTACGATCCACGGTCACCTGGGGCGGCCGCGAATCCCTCGACCTGATGCTGGTTCTTCGAGCTGGTTGCGGAAGCCGGCGCGGACACCGCCATCGACCGAGATGCGTGGAGACATCCGCTGCGCTTCGTACGGCTGCGCCTAAAGGGTGTTGCAGAAGGTTCGTCTTGGGCCATGGGAGTCGTCGGGTCTCGCGGCATGGGCGGCTTCGTCGGGCTGATGGTCGGATCGACGGCCGTGCATCTGGCAGCTCATGGCCGGTGCCCGGTCCTCGTCGTGCGTGGGCAAGGTGAGGGCATGGGGCCGATCGTGGTGGGTGTCGACGGCTCCTCGGCCGCTTCCGGAGCGGTTGACTTCGCCTTCGCCGAGGCGGTGCTGCGCGGGGTCGACATCGTTGCTTTGCACGCCTGGACCACCTGGAACACGCCGATGCCACCGCCGCAGGACGAGGCGATGCCGTACGCGAACGAGCCGCAAGCCCTGAAGGCAAGGCAGGAAGCTCTGCTGTCCGAGGTGCTCGCGGGCCACCAGGAGAGATACCCGGGGGTGCAGGTGAAACGCGAAGTTGTGCAGGGCGGGACCCGGGAGACGCTGATCGAGGCGAGCCGCACGGCTCAGCTGCTGGTGGTCGGCGCGCGCGGGCGCGGAGGTTTCGCCGGACTGCTGCTGGGATCGGTGAGCCAGGCACTGCTGCATCATGCACACTGCCCAGTGGCGGTGGTCCGCAGCCCCGGCGAGAGCCCCTGACCGCCGCCGCCCGTGCCCTTCGGCCGCGGCGGAATGCGGTACCTCGATCGTGTACCAGCATTTACGGATCTCTGTTCTCAGTCGTCCGTTCCATCCGGGAAGGCCCCGCGCCGAGGGCTCAGCTGGTGAACGGAGGGAACGGGATGACATTCTCCGGTGCCAGGACGGGTTCTGCCGACGCATCGTGCCCCTGGGTGAGAACGGCGCTGGCGAGGGTCAGGCTGGTTACCAGATGGCGGAGGTCTTCGATCTCGGCCCGTTGGTTCGCGACGGTCGTCCTGAGCTTGGCCACGGTCGCCCGTAGCCGCTCCTCCGCCTCCGGGACCCGCCCCTAACTTGCGAGAGGCCCTGTGGCGGACCGCACAAGACATCCATCCAGCGATGCGCAAGCACGCCGACGACGCGCACGCGCTGGAAGGGCTGCTGCGGATTCCGCGCACGCGTATCAACACCGCCGGCCCCGTCCAGGTCACCCGCCCGTCGACGCCGACGACGACCACGCCGTCGAATTGCAGGTCCTCGCGATCGATCTTCTCGGGCACCTCACCGCCGATCAGCTCGACCGCATCCACGAGCGCTTCGCACCCGACGACGCCGAGCTCAGCACCGCCCTGGCCCACGACACCGTCCTGCCGGAGCCGCGCGCCCGAACCCTCGCCGACGCCTTCGGGTACTTCTGGCTGGGCGAGCTCGACGCCGCCGCGTGCATCGCCCTGCCCCAGGTCGAGCAGATCCTCAGACAGCTCCTGCGCTCCCGACTCCCGATCGTCTCCGTGGCGAAGGGGAAGACACCCGGCACCGTCGACCCGCTCAAGGACTGACAGCCGGCCATCTCACACGCGCTTCGCCAACTTCCGGAAAGGCGTTTACGTATGCTCCAGAGCACCGTCGGGCGGGTGCCCGACCGACGGTGCGCTGCCGGCCACCCACCACACCCTGACCGTGACCGGCCTCGCCATCGACACCCCCGCCTACACGTCACCCGAGCAGGCCCGCGGGGACACCACCCTGGGCACGCCCAGCGACCTCTACTCGCTCGGTTGCCTCCTCCACGAGCTCGTCACTGGCAGCATCCCCTTCACCGGCACGGGCTGGCAGATCCTCAACCAACACCTCAACGACGCGCCGGCCCCGCTGTCCGCCCTGCGCCCCGGCACCCCCCGCGAGCTCGAGCAACTGGTCCTGGAACTCCTCGACAAGAACCCCGACCGCTGGCCGACCGCGGCCGACACCCGCGCACGGCACCCGCGCACCGCCACCGCCCCGGACTCCACGCAGCCCAGCCCCGGATGCCGTAGCGCACCAGCTGGCCTCGTAAGCCCTAGGAGAGGCTATTCAGTGTTACTTCGGCGATGCGGTCGAGGGCGTCGAATTGGATGTTCACCGGGCTGCCTCCGGGGAGCTCGGCCGTGAGACTTCTGTCCGTCTGGCTCACAGGGAGGCCATGGTGGTCGAAGAATCCCATGACGGCCAGCCGCGGGGAGTGCCCGATGAGACCCGCGCCAGCCACGAGGATCCGCGGCAGCGCGACGGGGTCCAGCGGTGCCTGAGGAACCTGCGGGTCGTCGGGCAGGAAGTACAACTGCGTTCCGGAGCCGGCGGGGACTCCGATGTAACCCGGGGCCTGGGCCACGCCCATCCCGGCGAACGCGAGGGTCTCGGCGGCGCGCCGCGGGTCGGGGAAGCCCGACAGGTCCAGCGTCGGGGCCGTGAGTTCCGCTATGCCGTGGGCCCGTCCGTAGCGCTCGACGGCGGCCGAGAGGGCGACTACTTCGGTGCCTTGCAGGCCGGGGTTTGCCCAGCCCCACATCCACGACCGCTCCTCGGCGTCGTAGGTGCCGAGCACCGAGACGCGCAATTCGAGGGTGCCTTGGCGGTACAGGCAGGACGGCAGGTCCGCCGTCCACGGGCCTTCGGGTAGGAACGAGCCGAGGGCCTCGAGCTGGGCCACGCCCCAGGCGGTGTGGCGCTCGGTCTCGGACAGGAACGGGTCGCCGAATCGCGTGATCATGACATCGACCTTATGCGGACGGCCTGACGGGTCCGCAGCATAGGGTCGCTGCTGGCGGGCGGCTGTCCCAGTCAGAGAGCACTTGTGAGCCGCTGGCGCCGTCTGGCGGAGCGTGAGGCCTCGTCGGACCGGCGTTGAGCAGGGTTTCAGCAGATGCGCTCGAGCATCGCTTCCGGGAGGAGCAACGGCAGGTCATGACCGTGTACCCAGCCCATGTCCCAGTGGACGGGGCCGGGCAGGGGCCCAGCAGCGGCACCGGCTCGGGCGTTCACCGTACGGGCGGCCCGGTCCCGCGACGGTGCCGAGCGATCTAAGAGCGCCCCCGTGGGCGGCCGCGTTCGACGGTGACCTCGGGCGGCCAAACGCCATGAGCGATGAGGTGCGCCACGGCATGGCCGGCCGCCTCGAAGGTGACGGTCTCGCGGTCGGCGTGGGTGCCGCTCTGCCCATTGGACAACGGGTAGCCGCCGGAAGAGTCTGTGCCGCGCGGATCGATGAGGTGTTCGCCGAGGTCGCCGTTCTCGTTCAGCAAGACGACCCTGGCGCGCTGGCCGTTGGTGACCACAGTCAGGATGTGCCCCGCCTCATTCTCGAATCGCGTCTCCTGCGTGGCCCAGTCCCACCGGTGTCGAAGGAGCTGTCGAGCCTCCTCGCCGGAGTAGGAATGGTCAGCAGAACCCTGCAGGTGCCAGCGGCTGGTGTGAGACAAGGTGCTCCTCGGTCGGTCTGGCAGCTCCTGACCATTCTCGACCCTGAGCGCGCGCCGAGGGCTTGGGTGAGTCGGCTGCCTTCGGCATGTTCAGCGTCCGGGTCGATGACATGCCGAGGGCACGTCTGCACCCGGCAACCAATGTCCCCACTTGCGCGTCGGACACCACATGGAACGCGAATGGCTCTTCTCGCTCATACCGCTGCTGATCGGCGTGAGCTTCCTCTGCGCTGGTGGGTATGGACTCCGCCGCGCCCGCGCGCTCCGACGCACCGGAATTACTGCGGTAGGCCGAGTTGTGCGTCACGACACCCGGCGAGACGACGACGGAGCCAAGTACCACCACCCTGTCGTCGCCTGGACGACCCGGGACGGCCGCGACTGCACGTACCCCTCCAGCTTCGGCCGGGGCACCGTTCTCCACGGCTACGGCATCGGCAACTCGGTCGCGGTCCTCTACGACGAGGAGAACCCCCGCCGCTTCGAGATCCGAGGCTGGGACAACCCGTCGGTCTACCGGGTGTTCACCGTCGTGGGAGCGGCGCTCACAGCTGGCACCCTGTCCGTTCTCCTGGTCTTGCTGATCAGTGCCTGAGCACCACGGGCGCCCGCCAGGAACCCTAGGTCCGTGACCTGTGACAGCGAAGCTGGACCATTGTCATCGAAGTTGGACGGACGGCTGTTTACGCCAGCGAAGATGGATCACTGCATGGTTGAAGACAGCGAAGCCGGATCGGCAGGGGCTTGAGCTGCGCGATCCCGGAGTCCGGCTCGCCGGAGGACCGCTCTTTGCCGGCAGGTGCCCGAGCACCACTGGCGGGCGCGGGACGGCTCGAGGTGAGCCGTGGAGGTTCCGCATGCCGCACATTCCCGCTGGTCACAGCCTCTGGTGAACTCCTGCTCGAAGGAGTGGTCCGAGCACCAGGGGTTCGGCCTGAGGGGCTGGAAGGGGCAACGGCAGGTCAGCCAGGACGAACAGGCACACCCAGAAGATCTGCACCCGACTAGGTTCACGTCCAGAGCGTCAGCACTTCTCCTTCCGCGCCTGCTGGATCAGCGGCTCGGCCTCGTCCAGCGTGAAGGTGACCTGCCAGGTCTCGGCCGCCCGGTGCAGGGTGTCGGCGAACTCCTGGTAGCCGTGGTCCTGTTGAGCCGCGTCGGCGGCGCGGTTGGTCGCCGTGTTCAGGTACTGCTCGGCGGTCTGGTAGTAGGGGTCGGTCAGATTTGACGGCCGGGGGCGGGCGAGGTGGTCGGTCAGCTGCTGCAGGGAGGCGCAGGCGGACTTGGCAAACTCGCGCGACGCCACCGTGGCCTTGGAGGGCGTCGAGCTGCAGGCCGCCAGGGAGAGCGTGGACGCCAACAGCAGGGGCAGGGGCAGTGACAGGCGAAGTATCAGCTGACGTCGACTAGTCATGGGTCAATCCTAGTCAGCATGACGGCCTGACCGCCCGGAAATCCGGTGGGCCCGCAGCCACCGTCCCGCCCGCCCCACATCTGGGCCTTGTCTGCTCTGGCCTGCAACGCGGCCATCAACGACGGCACCGCTTCCGCCCACTCTCGCCTCAACGCCCGCGCACCTCGGCGGGCTCGTCACCCGCTACCTTGCCGCAGCCGACAGCCTCGCCGGCGCGCGTACCTTCGAAGAGCGTCACGTCGCCGGCTTCGCAGCCCTGCGCACCACGGACCTGTCCGCCCTGGCCTGCCAGGAGGTCCGCCCCGTCCGGGAAGGACTTCTCCGTCTGGTCAGGTCCATCCCGCAGGACCCCGCCCAACTGACTGCCTGGTACGAGATGTACCTCGACCAGTCCTGACACCCGCCGACCCTGGAAGAAGGAGAACCGCACGATGAGCGATCAATCGTCAGACCCGGCACGGTTCACCGGCCGCATCGCACGCGGCAAGGCGCGGCCGACGCCGACGCCGGCCAGGTGGCGGCCATGCTGAGGCGCGCCCTGCACACCGTCGAATGCCGCGAGCTCGGGCCGGAAGCCGCCCAGCAGTAGTTCGGACCGTTCGCGGACACCGTGGAGGGGGGCGTGACCGTGTTCCTGGACGAGGACGATGTCCGGGCCCGCCATCCCGGCCACGAAGAGCTGCACCAGCTGGCGCGCGCGGTGCGTGAGCGAGGACCGGCCGTGGACGTCGCTCTGGTGGCGCCGACGCCCTCCGTCATGCTCCTGGACGAGATGTCCCACGTCGTCGGCAAGGCGGCCGAACCGGTCCAGGGTGCGGGGGGTCGGCTGTACGAGCCGCGACGGCCGCTGCGACCGGTCCGGTGGCACCCGAGCGCTGCCCGCGCGGCGGCGGACGACCGAGAACTTTGGGGCGGGAGGCCGCAGCGCCGCGCGAGCCCGCAGCGCAATCCGAACCCGCGACTGTCCCAAGGGCGGCGAGCGCCGATCCGGGGTGAGGGGGCCTGACCTGCGGAAGCGGCCCAAGGAAATCTCCTTCGGCCGCAGTTCGGAAACTGGATACGCTGTCGCCGCCGGCCTGTGTGCCGGCCTTCAACCGGGCAGGGCCCGTGACCAACCAGGGGGACCAGATGACCACCACGAAGACTTCACGCACGGCAGCACCCGCGTCTGCCAGCACCCCGGACCAGCCCGTCGTCTACTTCAGCGACGAGGCATCCGCCGTGATGGCGCCCCTCCCCGGCCCTGCCCGGCGCCTGCACTCGCCCCTGGAGACCCTGACGTGGCAGGCGCCCCCCGCCCTGGAGGACGAGGACGACGACCTGCGGTGACGACACGGGCCCCGGCCGTCGCCGTGCAACGGCGGTTGAAGGCAACGGCGCGGGCCGGCGCCGTCGGGCGGACGGAGCTGCCCGAGCTCCGCAGTGCGCAGGGCTTGTTGGGCCCGGGTCCGGGCCCGGTTCCGGGCGGCTTGGCGGAACGGCTCCGTGCCGCGTGGGAGCGGTTCGCCCGGACCGGGGACCCGGGCTGGGGCGTGGACCGCACGGCCGGGCCTCCTTCCCGAGCTCATGCGTATCCGACGAGGGAAGTCGTCGGGCTGTGCACGGAGGGGGCCCGGCCCTCGTGGAGTCGGGTCAGCTGGGTGGTGGCGGTCCGCCGGCGGCGCGCGTACACCACCGCACCGGCGACCGCCGCCAGGGCTGCGGCACCGGTGACGGACAGCGGCTGCCAGGACGCCTCGGCAGCCGGTTTCCCGGACGCGGCGGCGACCTGCTCCGGCTGGTCCTCCACGAGGCCGCCGTACCCGCCGGCCAGGCCCTTGCGGTCGTACTCAGAGCCGGGCATCTTGTCGCCGTAGCGGGCGGTGACCAGCTTCTGGTAGACGGCGAGGGTGATGCCGCGCTTTCCGCCGAGGCCGGTGGTCGCCTCCTCGTTGAGCGGCTCGACCATGCCTTCGGCGGTGAGCCGGTACCAGGCGTGGATCTGCGGCTCGGTGAAGGTACGGGCCTGTGGGGTGCCGCGCTCGGCAAAGCCGACCTCGGCGTCCCCGTCCCGGATGCCGGCCAGCTGCCAGCCCTCCGCACCGACGTTCTGCACACCGCTTCCCGTCGGAGCCGCGTTCCCCTTGGGCGCGAGCAGAACGGCGGCGTGCTTGCCGTCGGAGGCGGTCACCCGGGACGCCAGGTAGGAGAGCCGGAGCGCCGTCTGCGGGGTCGCCTGGGTCTTGCCGGTCACGAACTCGGGGCTGATCTCGAACATCGGGACCGGGTCCTTGGTGAGATCGAACCCGGGCGGCGCGGCGACCGCGGCGGGCGCGTTGCCGGGAGCGCCGACGGCGCCGCCGTCAGCGGCGGAGGCAGTGCCGGCCTGTCTGGCCGAGACCAGGAAGCGGGAGACGGTGTCGCGGAGTTGGTCGCTCCGGAGGGCCTGCTGGGCGGACGGGTAGCCCGCGATGTCGTCGCCCTCCGCAGCGTGTGCGGGAACGATTCCGCACAGGGCGGCGGCGAGCGCGGTCGTGGCGAGGACGGCGGCCCGGACTGCCGCATGCTTCGTGTGTCGCATGGTCTGCATGGTCGGTCTGCTCCTCAGCCCTGGATGCCGATGCGGGAGTGGGTCCACTGGAACGAGTTGTTGTTCGCGTAAGTGGAGTGGTTCCACCAGGTGTAGGTCTGGGTGGTCTGCCACGGGTCGCCGACCGCGATCATGTTGGTGGCGCTGTCGTATCCGTAGATGACGTTCATGTGACCGCCTCCGGTGCGCCAGCCGAACCGGACGGCGAACGGCCGGCCTGCGGCGACCTCGGCGGCGGACTCACTGAACGAGGCGTTGCGGTACAGGCTGCGGCCGCTGTTCCTCAGCCCAAGCCTGGCCAGGCCGTTGGCCATGTCTTCCAGCGTCGCGGGCTGGTTGTTGTCTGTCCCGGACAACCACCTCTCCGTCCGGAACCTACCTGCGGTGTCCTGTCCAGGGGGTCCGGACAACCCAACTCCCCTCCATCGTCTGCCTCACGCCGCAGATCGCGGGACCAGCAGACCGTAGGAGCACTTCATGAACGACACCATCGCCATCGCGGCGGACCTTCTTTCCATCGCCGCCGCCCTCCTGTCCGTGGGCCTGGAGATCTACCGCGACCGCAAGGACAAGGACAAGGAACAGGAGCACCGGAACGAGGAGGGGACCGGGCGCTGAGAGGACGTGGGACGCGCCTCTGACCGGGGAGCAGCCGCAGGACGGGGGTCTGCGCCCAAGACGCGTCGAGTGTTCACCAGGACACTGCCCCTGAGCAGGACTCAGGGACAGCTGGCCGGTGCCCGTCCCGCGCGCGGACCGCCCCGACTGCAGCGCTCGGCTGGGTCGGGGCGACGCTGTCCGCGGCCTTCGATGTCGCGGTCGCGCTCCGCAGGCGCGACCGATCAGCGGTCCGTCCGCCAGGATCCCGCGCCCAGACGGCGATGGGCCGACACGGGCGCCCCTGCTCGGCGGAGGACGTCGGGGGATTCGACTGTTCGGCGTGCGCCAGTTCGGCGGCGAGACGGCCGCGCAGGCCCGGCACGGGCGGCAGGGAGGAAAGTTCTGCTCCCGCACTGCCCGCGGACCCGCCCCGTCTCATCTACCCCGTCGACCAGAGCCACGTCGACGCAAAGTACAGCCGCCCCCTGAGCGACAGGTCCATCACGGTCCGGTACATCTGGCCCGACCTCGTCAGCGCGTGGGCCGCCCGGGACGAGGCGATGGTGGACGAGATCTGGGACGACGTCATCACCGACCTCGACTCCGACTACGCCGCCTACGCCTACGTCTCCTCCGTCGGCATCGGAGCCTGACCGGTCACTCTGCACACGACTGCGCCCCGGCCCGTGCGGCCGGGGCGCAGTCGTGTGTCCGCGGCGGCATCTGCACGCCCGAGCGGACCGTCCACCACCTACTTGGCCGAGGGGTCGGCGATCGGTGTGGTGGTGTTGCTCACAGACGAGGCCGGCTGGGCGGGCCCGGCCTCGCGCGGTGCGCCGGCCGTGCCGGTGTCCCAGCAGCCCTCGGTGTGGAGGCGGGCCGGGAGCCGGCCCGCGCCCATTCCGCGCTCCACCAGTCACGCCACAGGCGCCGGTTGCTGCCGCACCGTAGCGGCCTCGCGCTCCTCGGCCGCGGCAATGCCCCGCTTGGCGCGCCCCAGCTCGCCCCGCAGGTGGATGACCAGAGTCCGCAGGCGGGGGAGGTCGGCGGCGGGCATCGGTCTACTTCCCGTACTGGGCCCTTCGCGTCACCAAACCCATGATCCAGCGTGTCGTTTTGCCTGAAAAGCTCACCTTCTGCAGTTTTTGTATCACGCTGCGTGATCATCCGGCACCCTCTCGCACCTCGACGTGATCCCGAGGACCACCATGACCAAACGCGCCCTGCTCGTGGGCATCGACCTCTACCCGGATCCGCGAAACAACCTTAACTCCTGCGTCGCCGACACGCTCGCGATCAGGAACATGCTCGAAGGGTTGTACGACTTCGACCCCACGGACATCCAGCTCGTACACAACCAGAACGCGACGCTGACCAACGTCCTCGACCAGCGGCTGTTCACCGGAGTGACTTCCGGAGACCAGATCGTCTTCTTCCAGTCCTCCCACGGATACAGCTATCCCGAGGGCAGCACCATGGTCGAGGTGCTCTGCCTCTACGACGGCTTCCTCAAAGACACCGACCTGGTAGGCCGCACCCTTGCACTGCCGCCGAACGTGCTGACGGTGATCCTGGACTCCTGCCACTCCGGCGGCATGAGCAAGCGATTCGTCACCACGCAGAAGAACGGGTCCACACAGTGTCACGTCGCCAAGGGCAAGTTCTGGACGCCCGACCCGGAACGAGCCGACCGCGACGCCCAACTGCTCGCACAGGTGACCCAGTTCAAGTTCTTCGGCCGATCGGCCACCGCCGACGCCGGAGCCATCGCCAAGAACCTCATGATCAACCCGGTCGGCGTCCCGGCGGCCAAATCGGTCAAGGAAGCCGCGGCCGAACTCAACGGAGTGTTGTTCTCGGCCTGCCTGGCGAACGAGACGGCAGCCGCGGGAAGCCCGCCCACCGATCAGCTGTCCGCCTTCACCTACGCGCTAATCAACGACATCCGTCCGGACCTACCGGTGGCTGAACTCAACAGGCTGGTGAGCCAACGCCTCGACCGGCTCAACATGACCCAGCACCCCATCGCCATGGCACCTTTCGCGCAGCCACACCTGCTCACCCAGACCCTCTTCTCCACGGGCGGCGGGACCAAGTCCTTCAAACCCGACGAGCAGATCTCGAACATCGGCGACTCAGTCGAGGCGTGGCTGTACGAGAACCTGAGCGATCGCTAGGAGGCCTACTTGCCGAGGTCGTCGAACCCAGCCGCTCAGGCCAGTCCCCAGACCGCCAGGAAGAAGCAGGCGCCGCCTGCCGCACCGAATGCCCCGAAACCCCAGCAGAAAGCCCCGAAGAAGGGCAGCGGTGCCAGTGGCGCCGCGAAGAACGCCGACGACCATCGGCAAGATCACTCAGGAGCGGAGAGATGACCGCTACATCACTCGACCCCAGGGCCGAACGGTTCAAGGAGCAGCTTGAGGCGGCCTTCGCCGGGGACGCCTCCGGCAAGGACTTCGAGACGTCCAACGCCTACGGCGACGTGGCGACGATCACCTGGTCGCTGCTGGAGAACTACGTCGCCGCCGCCGAGGCCAACCCCAAGGGCTACAAGGTGGCCACCAAGGACTTCGTCGACACCAAGGTCGACAACGTGCCGGACGAGAAGATCTGGCCCCTCGTATGGCAGGCGGTCGAAGTCCTCGGGCCGCTGATCATCGACATCGCCACCAAGGACTTCAAGCCGCAGAAGAAGGACCTGATCTCGGCGATCGACAGCGTGCCCGCACACCGGCGCAAGGACCCGGGCTGGGTCGACTACGCCACCACGCTCGCGCTGATCCTCGCCGAGGGAACCGTGCAGGTCCTGTCCGACAAGAAGGACTTCGCCACGTCCGGGCAGTACCCGACGATGCCCAAGCCGCCGAAGGACTCCGATCCGGCCTACTTCCGGGACGCCCTGACCTTCGCCACCTCGAGCACCAAGTTCCTGGATTTCTCGTTCCACTTCTGACGACCGTGGACGGCGCGGGCCCGGACGACGACAGACCCCAGCCCTCCCCCCCCTCCCC
>NZ_JBGBPT010000079.1:0-42016 GCF_041106355.1 Streptomyces sp. BF23-19
TGGACCAAGACCGCCGACCAGATCCTCGACCGCATCTGCCGCTACTGCGACAGGATCTCCAAACCAGGTCACTAGGTTCGCTGGCCAGGAAGCCGCAACAACTGTGTTCGCTGTCAAGACGCCTTGGTTGGATGACAACGGACAGACGAGCCTTCGCATCCAGCTTCGGTCGCAAAGGGATCGCAAAGCATTCGGGCCGGAAGTCTGAACGGGGCGCCTTCTCGTACTTGGTCCAGGTGAAGGGCTTCTTCCCACCTCCTGGAGGAACCGTGCACCACACCGCCCCGTCCCGGCCGACCTCGGTCCGGCCGACATGAGCCTCCCAGACCTGCCGGTCGACGAGTTGCTTGCCGAGCTCCAGGCCGTCCTGAGCGCGGCCGCGCCGTACCTCGTCGCCCTCGGCGTTGTTGGGGCGGTGGTCTGGGTGTGGTGGACGATCCGGCGCGCTTCGCTCGTCCGGGAAGCGCTCGCCGACCGGGTCCAGGTCGAGGTGATCCCGACCGCCACGTTCGACCCCGGTGAAGGCGAAGTCGGCCGGTGGGCCCGCCAGCTCGGGCGCGTGCACTACGCCGCCAACGGTGTCCCGGCCCGCGGATCCGCGGTGCGCCTGCGGTACACCGCCGTGGAAGGAAGGATGCGCTGCTACATCGAAGGCCCGGCCACCTCGGCCGCGATCCTGAACATGCCCGGCTTCGCCGAGGTCGAGGTCCGTACCCAGCACGGCCAGGCCGACATCCGGCCCGTCCGCTTCAACAGCCGGGGAGGAACGCCGTGACCGCCGTCATCTCCCTCGCCAAGCCAGCGCTGGCGAGCGCGCGCCGGTACGTGCAGCGCGCCGAGCTCGTCCTGGGCCTGCCCGACTACAAGGCCCTGGCCTCCCTCGGTCTGAGCCCCGACCCACTCCAGCAGCTGGCCGCGGCCATGGCTTCCGTGCGCACCGAGGACGGGGAGAGGGCCGAGGTGGCCTTCGACCTGGTCCCGGTCTCCGAGCGACGCCTGGCCCGCCGCCGGCGCCGCCTGATGGCCCGGGCCGCCCGCCGGGGCCCGTCCGCGTACGGCGAGCGCCTGACCGGCGGCCTCGGCGGAGGGGGCTTCTGGGGGGCGGCGACGTCCGCCTGGTCCGGCGGGGCCGGCGCGTCCAACCGCTCCGAGCGGATCCCGCGGCAGACCGACCTGCGCGACGGCGTCGGCAAGCTCGAACCAAGCGCGGGCGCCGTGTTCGCCGTGCAGATCCTGCTGCGCACCGAGGCCGCCCACCCGCAGCTGGCCCTGGCCCGGATGCACCAGCTGATCGCCGCGCTGTCGATGACCTCGGGGGAGAACTACCTCAAGGCCCACCGGCCCCGCCGATGGTCCATCGGCAAGTTCGAGCGCCGATTCGCGAGTGGGGAGTTCGCCCCGCATCGTCGGCAGTGGCTGACGGTGCCCGAGCTGGCCGGCTGGCTCAAGCCGCCGACGGTGAAGTGCACCGCCTCCAGCGTGGTCCGCACTGGCGGCCTGGTCCCGCTGGCCCCGGCCGACCTCCCCGTCTACACCGGGCAGCGAGACCTGATCCCGCTCGGCGCCGTGGTCTACCCCGACGGCCGAGAGCGGATCGCCGCCGCCCGGGTACAGGACCTGCTCTTCGGCCTCCAGCTCGGCAAGGCTGGCCACGGCAAGACGGAAGAGGCGTTGGTCCAGTGCATCGCGATGGCGCACTCTGGCTACGGCTGCTGGTTCCTCGACCCACACGGCGAGGGCTGGGCGCGCGCGAAGCCATACCTCGCGCACCCGGAGATTCTCGACAGGCTCTGGGAGATCAACCTTGCCAAAGCCTCCCCGGACCAGCCCGTCGTCTCCTGGAACCCCCTGTCGATGGAAGGCCGCACCCTATCCGACGTCCAGGACATCGTCCGCTCCGTCACCGAGGGCATCGCCGCGGCGCAGGACTGGGGCGACAACGCCCCCCGCGCACGGACCATCCTGGCGCGTGCCTCGCAGGCGCTGGCCCTGCTCAACCTCCAGGCCGTCCAGGCCGGCCACCCCGAGGCGCAGTGCACGCTCTTCCAGCTGCGCACCTGGCTCACCGAGGAGGACTGGCGCGAGGGGCTCCTGCGCAAGCTGCCGGACCGTGTCCGCGCGTACTGGGAGACCACGTTCCCCAAGCTGGGCCCGGACGCGGTGCCGACCGTCACCTACGCCATCGACCGCCTCGACACCAGCCAGTCCCTCCAGGGGTTCTTCGGCAGCCCGCGGTCCGCGTACGACGTCCGGCACGCCATGGACACCGGCAAGGTCGTCTTCGTCTGCCCGTCCGGCAGCGAGAGCGACGCCCTGGTCAGTTGCCTCCTCATCCACGACCTGCACCGCGCGGGCCTCTCTCGGCAGGACACCCCGCGCGAGCAGCGGAAGACCTTTTGGGCCTGGGGCGACGAGCTCACCGCGCTCGACTCCTCCAGCAAGGGGTTCCTCGCCGCCATCGCCGAGCAGCTGCGCAAATATGAGGTCCGCTTCATCGGCATGACGCAGATGGCGCTGCGCCTCTCCGCCATCACCCGCCAGGCCCTGCTGCAGAACCAGAGCTGGCTGTCGACGTGCGCCGCGGACTACGACGAGGCCGCCTTCGTCGCGAAGCGCTGGAACGGCCATGTGTCCCCGGAGACGATCACTGAACTGCCGAAGTTCCACTACGTGATGTCCGTGAACCTCAACGGCGCCAGGACCACGCCCTTCCGGGTCCGCGGCCTGCCCGTGGACGAGGTCTTCGCGCACTACGACAACCCGGCCGGCGTCCCCGACCTCGACCAGGCGATCGACAGCAACCTCAACCGCCGCCCGCTCGGCGACATCCTGGCCGACCTGGAAGAGCTCGACGCCGTCGTCCTCGGCCACCACACCGGCCGGCGCCCTGGCGGCCCGAGCGCCGGCGACCCCACCAGCGTCATCGACTAGAAGAAGGCGAGCACCCCCGTGCCCTACCCGCACTCCGCCCCCACCGGGCTGGGCCAGGTCGCCCAGCAGGCCGCCCAGGTCCTCTACCAGCACCGCCTGGTCTCCACACGCCAGCTCCACCGGCTCGTCACCCCGCACCACACCCGAACCGAGTACCTGCGCCGCCAGCTCCACACGCTCCGCCAGGCTGGCTTCGCCGAGGCCGTAGGACGGCGCAGCACCGGCCAGACCGAACTGCTCTGGTGGCTGACCGAGAAGGGAGCCCAGGCCGTCGAAGCAGTCGGACTGCTCCAGCCCCGCGCATACCGGATGAGCCCGGAAGCCGCGCTCGGCCCGCTCCAGGAGCACACCCTCGCGGTCGTCGAAGCCGGAGCGGCCTTCGTCGAGCACGCGCGCCGCCTCGGCCACGAGTGCGGCCCCCTGGACTGGTCGCCCGAGATCGCCCACTACTACCGCGACGACGCCCGACCGGGGGAGGAGCTGTGCCTCGTCCCGGACGCCGTCCTCAACTACGTCCACACCGCGGCCAAGCAGCGCACCCTGCTCACGTTCTTCGTGGAGGTCGACCGCACCCAGATGACGATCGCCCGCCTCGCCCGGAAACTGCACGCGTACGCCGCCTACCACGAGTACGCGCCCCAGCCCCAGACGGCCAAGGGCAAACGCGGCCCCCGGCGCCAGGCCGCGATGCCCGCCTGGCGCTACCGGTACCCAGCATTTCCCCGGCTCCTGCTCGTACTGACGGGAGCCTCCGAGGACCGCCTCGCCCGCCGGATCGCCGACCTGCGCAGCCTCGCTGCCAGTGACCCCGCACTCGCCGCCACCCCGCTGCGGGCTGGCGTCACCACTCTCGGACAGCTGCGCGACTGCGGGCCGTTCGAGTCGATCTTCACGCCAATTCTCGGGACCGCCGACCCTGTCGGCGCGTGGTTGCGGACAGCGCTATCGGCTGCTGCATGAGAACGCGGGAGGGACCTGCGGATCCAGGGATCTCTCTCCTCGCTGTTTCAGTCCCTCCGAGGGCGGACGCTGAATCCGCAGGTCAGAAGGGTGTGTGTGGAGTTACGGGGGGACTGAAGGGACCGAAGGGACCGAAAAAGCCAGTTCCCTCTACATGCGTGTGTGTGTATGTGCCCGCGCGTAGACACAACACACGACACTGGGCAGCTCATAACTAGTACTTTTGAGTCCCTTCAGTCCCTCAGCGATGAGGCAGACCCCGTCTGACCTCGTCTTTTATGGGAGGGACCGAAGAGGGACTGAACTTCTTCGGTCCCTGCGAGGGACCGAACCGGGCCCCTCGTCCGCCCGACACGCCCGGGCCGCAGGGAGGGACATGTTCACGGGCTCCACGCCTAGCCCTTCCTGGTGCAGGCCTGCAAGGGACTGAAGGGACTGAAGAACTGATGCGACGGCAACGGAAGACCAAACCCCTGAGGTAGGCTCTGGCTCTCATTGGGAAACTCAGTCCCTTCAGTCCCTTGCAGCTGGGATCTGGTCGCCTGACCAGGTCTTTTACCAAGGGACTGAACCAACTCTAGAGCCCCTTCGACAAGGACGATCTGCGTGCCGCGCCAGGGTGAGACCAGAAGAACAGCGCCAGTGGAGAGTGTCAGTCCCTTCGATGTCGCTCTCTGGTGCGCCTCACAGGGCTGGCCTGTGCATCCTCTTGCGCCCGGGCGGAAGACACCCGCGGCCAACTGCGACAGCTGTCGCTCTGCGGCTCACCCTTCGAAAGGTTGCGCTTGCATCGCAAGCGGCAAGTGGTGCCACGGCTTTCACGCAGCGACCACCGAGGCAGCCAGGCTGGCTACTTGGTGGGGCGCCCAGCCGGCTTCCGGAGTCGGGGTCTCGTGCGGCCCGGCGGGACTCGTGGTGCTCGACGTTGACGCGCACAGCGCAGAAGTCCCCGACCGAACGCGGCTTCTGCCGGGCATCGCGATCCATGAGCGTGTCAACCTGGCAGGCCTGGCCTCTGGGTTCGACACACTGGCCCTGCTTGCCGCCTTCCGGAAACAGCCGAACCCGGCGGAGGACGAAACGACCCTGCGAGTGAGAACCCCTTCGGGCGGCCTCCACATCTGGTACCAGATCCCACCGTCCGGAATCCGCTACCGCTCGTCGACAGGTTCAAGCCCGAGAGTGGCTCTCGCATGGCAAGTCGACATCCGAGCCACCGGTGGCTACATCGTCGCCCCGGCCACGCGGACGCCCGCGGGCACGTACGTCCCAGTCGGATCAGCCCGACTTCCTGCCCCGCTCCCGGACTGGCTTGCCGCAGAGCTGGAGCGAACAGGACACGTGGTAGCCGAGATGACCACCCACCCCGCGCTGCCAGCACCACGTCACGCGACGAAAACCGACAGCACAGCCGCCCACCGTCTGCTGGACCCGTTGCTGGCCGAGGTGGAGAACTGCGCCGCCGTGACGCACGGAGCCAGCTTCACCGAGAAGCTGAACCGAGCCGCTTACACCGCAGGCGGCCTAGTCGCCTCCGGACACCTCACCGACTCCAGAGCCCGCGAACTCCTGACGTCAGCCGCTGATGCCGCACGCCCTCACCAGAGCCACCGCAGCCATGCCGTCATCACCTCTGCCCTGTCCGCCGGTCAGAGCCGGCCGCTTCACCTCAAAGGACGCCCATGAGCAGCGCCGACGGCACGCGTTTTGACGCCACAGCCGCCGCCCAGCAGATGCTCGACTTCCAGGACCCGCAAGGGCCGGCGAACCTGCCCGCTCAACAGCGCACTGCCTCGGTGCACGAGCCGATCCGGCCCGTCGGACAGCTGCCGGCCCTCCTCACCGACCGAGGCAATGCCAAGCTCTTCGCTGTGATGTACGGAGACCAGTTCCGTCACGTCGAGGGCCTCGGCTGGTACCACTGGAATCAGTACCGATGGAAGCGAACAGGAGGCGAGAAGTCGGCCGTATGGGCGGCCGGAGACATGGCCGAGCAGATGTCCTCCACCGACCCTGCGGGCCTCTTCAGCGACAGAGACCTGGCCGCGCACCGACGACGGTCGATGTCCACTCCCGGTATCAAGGCGATGCTCACCCAGGCCAAAGCCTCGCCTGCGCTGGCTCTCGACCCAGACGTCTTGGATGGCGACCCGTACGCGCTGTGCACTCCGGGCGGTGTCGTCGACCTGCATTCTGGCCTTCTTCGAAAGCCGGACCCCGAACGAGACATGCACTCCCGCGCCACGAGCGTTGCGCCGGAAGCCATGCCCACCCCCCGCTGGCACCGCTTCATGCACGACACCTTCGGAGACGACGCCAAAGGGCTGGAGACCATCCAGTTCCTCCACCTCCTCCTTGGCTACTCCATCACCGGAGACGTCGGCGCGCAGGTCCTGCCGTTTCTCTACGGAACCGGCGCCAATGGCAAGTCGGTCCTCCTCGACGTCATGACGCAGATCCTGGGCGACTACGCCCAGGCGGCCCCGCCTGGCTTCCTGATGGAGAAGGGAAAGTTCTCTGAGCACTCCACCGAGCTCACCGAGCTCCACGGCCGACGCATCGTGGTGTGCAGCGAGCTCAAGCCCAACGACAAATTCGACGAGTCCCGGGTGAAGCTCCTGACCGGCGGCGACCGCATCATGGCCCGCCGCATGCGACAGGACTTCTTCAGCTTCAACCCCACCCACAAGCTCTGGCTGCTCGGCAACCACCGTCCCGAAGTCGGCACGGGGGGACACGCCTTCTGGCGCCGCATCCGCCTCATCCCCTTCGAACGGGTAGTCCCCGCGGCGCGCAAGATCGACAACCTTGCCAAAGAGCTCGTCCAGAGCGAAGGCCCCGGCATCCTGCACTGGCTCATCGAGGGGGCCCAGCGCTACCTCGCAACCCGCGACCCTCTGACTGGTCCTGCGTCCGTCCGCACCGCAACCCAGGCGTACGCGACTACCGAAGACCACATCGGCCGCTTCCTCACCGAATGCTGCGTCACCGACGGCACAATCGGCCGCAGCAGCGACCGTGGCACAGGTGACCTCAAGGTGGAACAAGGCTTGCTCTATGCCGCCTACAGCAGCTGGTGCAGCACAGGCGAGGGGATCCGCCCGGCGACCGCGCGTGCCTTCGCCACCCGAGTGCGGCAGGAGCTTTCTCTCGCCTCGCCGGCCGACATGATGAAGTCGAGCGGTAAGAAGTACTACCCCGGACTGGCTCTCCTGGCCGAAGACGAATCCGAGCCCGCAGATGTCTAGTCCACACGCCCTTCGCACGCACACCGCACATCTCTACGATGGACCCGGTGCCCCGACACGGGACCTACCCCGTCGCACCCACCCGGCCAACGACAACGAAAAGGGGCTGCAGCCATGAGCTCGCTGCTGAAGGAGAGCGACCTCCTCCACGAAAGCACTGTGGTGTGGCTGGAGAGCCCCGACGATCTCGACTACGTGCGCCAAGCACTTGACAAGACCGCCCGACGCCGCGGCAAGCCGCGCTATGCCCGCGACGGCCGCATGGTCGGCTACAGCGAACTCGACGAACACGCCGAAGCCGACCCCGACAGCGGACTCCAGCTCCGCCGCGTCTTCTTCCTGCTCCCACACGACCGTGACACAGAACCCGACGGGCTCTACCAGGAAGGCGCCCCCGGTGAAGCTGTTGACCCCCGCACCATCGAGCCACGCCGAGTAGGGGAGAAGACTCCCCGCTCGCAGGGAGGCCCCGATGCGGCGATAGCCGGCACGGGACAAAGGACGGTGTAGGGCGGGCGGACACCTGCCAAGGCGCCTCGAGGCCACGGTGAGCACCGCAACGCATCATTCGCACGGCGGCGAGATTGCAGGTGCTGCGGCGCGGTGTGGTGCTCTCTCGTAGCGGGGTGGGGGAGCCGCTGCACGGTGGATCTCCAAGCCGCTCTCGCGGGAGTTCCCGGCGGAGCCACTGCTGCGTTGTCGCCCGGGGTTGAGTAACTCACAGAAGTCCCGCCTGGGCCCCCGCTCCTGAACGCTCCACGGGCAGGAACACGAATGAGCCCAATGCAAGAGGGATCGGACTGACCGACGGACAAACTGACCGCACTCAGACTTGGCAGGAGGCTGGTTGCGGAAGTCCCGGCACTGCGACCGGATCGCCACACATTCGTGGACACCCGCCCCGCGCAGAGCCAGCCGGATGTCCAGGCTGGGACGAGGGATGTGTCCGCAGCGACGTTGACCGGAGCTATCGGCTGGAGCAGGGGGAGTACGACCCCGAGCATCTGGACGGCTTCGACTACGACCTCGGCGCAGCCCTCATCGAGTCCGCCGACGCTCCGGACGAGTGTGAGCTGAACACCGCGCTCAACCTATGGGGAATCCAGCCCAACCTCTTCGTCCATCCCTGGGAAACCGACGATCCCAGATAGTCGAAGATCAGCTCAGATCAGCTATCGGCTCATGCAGACGCGCGGCAGGGGTGCTCCCAGCCAAGGGTCGTGCTTGGGCGGCTCTGTTCAGTTCGGCGGAAACGGCGCACCACCCCAGGGCGACAGCTCCGTGTTGGCACCCCTGGCGCCGCGGCGAACGCCGCCACCGCCCGCTGGGGCGACCGACTCCTCGCGATGGACGCCTACGCCGAAGGCCATCCCCTCACTCGCGAACCAGCTACGTCTCAGTTACGTCTTCTGCGGCGCCCCCGTCTTATGTCACCTATTGCCGCGGCTTGGGACGCTCACTGATCCGACACGACGTTGGTCTTATTCGCCTCGCTGCGCCACTCGACATTCAGCAGAAGTTGCGTGAATTTCCGGCCATTCCTGTTCTATTTTCAGCCATTAGGGGCAGGGTGTCGGAAGGGGAGACGAATCGACGTTCTCAGCTGTCGAGAAGGGGTGGGGCGTGGCGTTCCATTGGTAAGCGCCTCGCCCATCGGACTGAATTCCGACCAGGTCCCGCGAGGATAGGGAAACGTCCGTTTTGTGCCGGCCGCAGGTGGCCGTGAACTGCGCTAATGGCTTTCGGTGTTGGCCGCCTTTGCGTAACGTATGGGAACAGTCCGGTCGCTTGTAACGGTTGTGGTTCACGCCACCGGAAAACAGGCCTCAAAGGTCTGTACCGGACGTGATGACTTTCTGGTCTACGGGGAGGCAGCGGTACCCATGGCACGACTCCAGCTCGGACGGTTCAGCAGCCGAGGGGTTCCGGTATTCCTGGCTCTATGTGCAGGCTTCATCTCGGCCTGCAGCACTGCCGGCCCTCCGCAGGATGCCAAACAGACTTCAGTCCCCTCTCCCAGCGCTTCGGCGGCTTCCCCCTCGTCCGATAAGCCGACCGACCCTACAGAAGTAGCCAAGGCCGAGGCCATCGCGACGTACGTGAAGTACTGGGACGAGATGGAGAAGAGCTACGCAACAGGCCGGGTCGAAGGCACGGACATCAAGAAGTTCGCTGCTGGAGCTGCTCTGGCCAGGCCGGAGGCGGAGGTCCAGAAGATCGCGAAGGCTGGCCGTGCCTTCACCGGAGAAGTAGGCATCAGCACCTCAACCGTCACCAAGGCGGACCTGGACCGCGAGGTCCCATCCGTCACCCTGTCGAGCTGCATCGACGTCACGAAGTGGATTCCGGTGGACCGGCAGAGCGGGCAGCCGGCTGCGCTTCCGAGTGAGCGCCTCACGCGGTTCGTCGCTCTCACCACCCTGGAGAAGTGGCCAGACGGGTGGAAGGTGCTGACCGACGAGCCGCAAACCGGCCGACCGTGTTGAGCCGCGTCACAGCAGTGCTGGTCGCCGCAATCGTCCTCTCGCTGGGCCTCGTATCCTCGGCCGCCGCCGATAACGGATGCCACGACCTCAGCCAGTGGGTCTGCGTGGGGGCTGATACGAACCCACCTCCCCCTCCTGGCGGCGGAACGGCAGGCGGCGGCTCTGGCGGAGGCGGGGGTGGGGGCACCGCAACTGATCCTGACCCGCTGTGCGCGCCAAGGCTGGTGGAGCCGCAGCCTCCGGCAGGAAGTGATTTGTGGGAGGGGCATGCGCCGGGAGACGGAGCCGTCTACGTGACCTGCGGTATGGGGGCCACGATCTCCCGTACGTTCTGGGCAGCGACAGCGCCGACGGCAACCGTCGATCCGGCTGTTCTCGCGCAGCAGGCGGTGGACCGGATGCTCCTCCGGGGCCCCCAGATCGGCATCACGCCGAAACCGGGTGGCAAAGGTGTGGTTGGGATGCCGGTCTACATGTGGACTGCCACCGGACCGGAGACATACGGCCCCAACGTGGCTTCAGCGTCGGCCGGGCCGGTCTCGGTCACTGCCACTGCCCGGGTGTCGCAGATCGTGTGGAGCATGGGCGACGGACACACCGTCACTTGCACCACGCCCGGGACCGCATACAAGGCGGAGTACGGCAAGGCTCCCTCCCCGGACTGTGGCCACCGCTACGACAGGCCATCGTCCACCACCGGCTCCGGTCAGTACCACGTCACAGCGACCTCGACCTGGTCGATCGACTGGCAGGTGACCGGCGGCGGCCAGACCGGCCAGCTCACAGCGGTCCGTACCAGTTCTGTGGACATCAACGTCGTCGAGGTCCAGGTCCTCAACTAGTACGCGCACTGCTTGCACTTCCCTGAGAGGCAGTACCCGAATGGAATCCCCCGCCGCCCCGCCGGTGCCGCGCCCGGCCGGCCCGCGCACCGAACTCCCCATCACCACCACGGCTCCGGTGAAGAAGCAGCGCCGGTACGCCGCGGCCGCCTTGAGCACCGTGCTGGCCGTCGCGGCCGCCCTCGGCGCGGCCGCCGCCGTGTCCGCCGTCGGCGACCGCACGAAGGTGCTGGCCATCGCGAACGACGTCCCGGCTGGCCAGCCGCTGACAGAGGAGGACGTCGTCGTCGCGGAGGTGTCCGCCGACGGAGCCCTGACCCCGATGCCCGCCACCGACCGCGCGAGCGTCGTGGGCAAGCGCCCCGCCGTCGACCTGCGCAAGGGCAGCCTGCTCGTCGCCGGCCAGCTCCAGCCCGGCACAGGCCTGGGTGACGACAAGCAGCAGGTCGGCGTGCAGGTCAAGCGCGGCCAGGCCCCTGCCGGCTCCCTTGTGCCCGGCGACAAGGTTCTCGCCGTTACGGTTCCCGGTCAGGGCGAGCAGCCCACCGGTAAGGACGGCGCCGAGGCGCCGCCCACGTCGGTCAAGGCGGTCGTGGTCTCCGTCAGCCGGCCCGACGCGTCCGGCGCCGTCGTCGTCAACCTGGCGGTCGCGTCCTCGGACGGGCCGCTGCTGGCCACCCGCGCCTCCTCCGGACGGATCGCCCTGGTCCGCGACGTGCGGAGCGGATCGTGACGGTCACTGCGCTGGTCAGCGCGAAGTCCTGCGGGGTGACCACCAGCGCCCTCGCGATGACCCTGTCCTCCACGCGTCCCTCATTGTTGGCCGAGTGTGACCCGGCCGGAGGCACCATAAGGGCCGGGTTGTTCCAGGCCCAGATCACGGCCGGGACCGGCCTCTACCACCTCGCCGTCGCCGAGCGCGCCGGTGAGGACGCGCTCGCGCAGGCTTTCGCGAGTCACCTTGTCGGCCTCGACGAGTCCGGCCACCGTCAGGTCCTGCCCGGCCTGACCGACCCCGCCCAGGCCCCGGCCCTGGCGCGCACCTGGCCCGCCCTGGCCCAGGTCATGCGGGTGCTGTCGGACGAGGGCGGATACGACATTGTCATCGACGCCGGCCGTCTGGCCCTGGAGTCCGGCCACCTCCACCCCACCCTCACCCCCGCGCCGCTGCTGCACGGTGCCGACCTGGTCCTGCTCGTCGTGCGTGCCACCGACCAGTCCCTCACCCTCGCCCGGCACATGACCGAACCGCTGCGCACCGAGCTCACCGACCGCGGCACCGGCCCGAACGCGCTGGGCGTCCTCCTTATCGAGGACGGCCCCCGCCGCGCCCATGAGGTTTCCGAAGCGCTCGGCCTGCCGGTCATGGCCGCACTGCCCTGGGAGCCGGACACCGCCGCCTACCTCGCCGGCACCGCTGCAGCCCCGCGGAAGCTGAAGAAGTCGGCGCTGCTGAACTCGGCCCGCACAGCCCTCGGCCACCTGCAGGCGGCCGCCTCCCGCCGCGCGCTGCACCAGCAGTACCCACCCGCCCTGCCGGCACCGGCCGCCCCGCAACTGGCCGGGGTGCTCCAGCGCCTGGGTCACGGACGGGTGGACCCCCGTGTCTGACACCCAACAGCGCCCCGACGGCCAGGCCGCGCACGGCCCCGCCGACATCGCCGGACTGCTCGCCGGCCGCATCAGCACGGCCCGGATCCCCCAGCCCGCGGCCGCGCCCGTACAGGTGCCCGCTCTGCCGGCTCCCAGCCGCCCGGCGACGGCCGCGAGTCCGGGCGCCGTACCGAAGCTGGCCGGGCTGCCCGGGCAGCTGCCGGTCGGCTGGGAGGTCATCGAGGCGCTCCAGGCCGAGGTGTCCGCCGAGCTGTCCGCGCACGATCCCAGCCGCCTGCTCGAAGAGGACGACCGCCGGGCCCAGGCCCGCTCGATGGTGACGAAGGCCGTCGCGCGGTGGGCCTCGAAGTACGCGCACGGCAACACAGCCCTCTCGGCGGCCGAAGAACACGCCGTCGGAGCGGCCGTGTTCGACGCGATGTTCCGTGGCGGCCGCCTCCAGGGCCTGCTCGACGAAGAAGGCGTCGAGGACGTCATGGTCGACGGGCTCCGCGCGCACATCGAGTACTACGACCGGCCCCGCCGCACCATCGAGCGGGTCGCCGACTCGCACGAGGAGCTGACCACCTGGGTCAACCGCATGGCCGGCCTGTCCGGCCACGGCGAGCGCGCCCTGACCCAGGCCACCCCGAACGTGGGCTTCCGCATGCCCGACGGGTCCCGCGTCACCGCGAGCCTGCTCACCACCCGCCCGTCGGTCGTCATCCGAAAGCACCGCATCCGCCAGCACGGCATCGACGAACTCGTCCGCTGGGGCTCCCTCAACCCACTGCTGCGCGCCTTCCTCCTGGCCTGCGTCCAGGCGAAGCTCAACATCCTGGTCGTCGGCGACATGGGAGCGGGCAAGACCTCCCTGCTGCGCGCCCTGGGACGGGAGATCCCGCCGGGGGAGCGCATCGCCACCCTGGAGTCGGACCGGGAGCTCTACCTCGACGAGCCCGGCCCAGAAGGCAAGCCGGGCCCGCTCACCTTCGCTTTCGAGGCCCGCCAGTCCAACGGCGAGGTCCGCGGCGGCAGTGCCTCGGGCGAAGTGACCATCGGCGACATGTTCCCCACCGCGCTCCGCTACAACGTCAACCGGGTGATCGTCGGCGAGGTCCGCTCCACCGAGGTCCTACCCATGCTCCAGGCGATGTCCGCGGGTGGTTCCGGCTCGATGTGCACCCTGCACGTCCGGCGCCCGCACGCGATCATCTCCCGCCTCGTACAGCTGTGCACCGAGGCCGGCATGCAAACCGAAGCCGCGAACCACCTGATCGCCTCCGCGATCGACGTGGTCGTCTACCTCACCTACCTCGACGAAACCGCCATCGGGGGCCGTAAGCACCGCTTCGTGAGCAACATCTACGAGGTCCACGACGTCGTCGGCGAGGGCGGCCGCCCCACCACCAGCGAGATCTTCGCGCCCCACGGCGACGAACCCCGCGCGGTGTACCGCAACATGCCGTCGTTCATAGACGTCCTGGAGCGCACCGGCACCTTCGACCGCCGATGGCTGACCCAGAACCCCGAGGGCGCCTGGGGCCCTCCCCTCCAGGTGGTGAAGCCCCGGTGACCGACCTGACGAACGCGGGCCTTGGCCCGCGAAATGGCCTGCATCGCCGCCGCGATCACTGGCGCGGCCGTAGTTCTCGACGGCCTGCTCCTCTGGTGGCTTCACAGCCGACGACCGAACCGACCCGGGAGGCCCGGTGAACTCCTCGCAGCTCACCCTCGTAGCCGCGCTGTGCGCCCTCGCCACGGTCCTCGCCGGTCTCGTCGCCGTACGCGAGTGGCGCGGCCGCGTCGTGGACCCCGCGAAGCCCGCCCCCCGCCGCGCCGGCAGGATCCGCACGGCGAAGGCGGGCCTGCCCGAGGCCTGGCAGCGCCGCTGGCGCGCCCTGGTCACCACCGCCGGCATCACCGTGCTCGCGGTGTGGGCCTGGACCGGGTGGCCCGTCCACGGGGTCCTCGCCGGCGCCGCAGTCCTGGGCTTCCCCTTCCTCCTCAACCCCGGCACAGCGGCCGAGAAGCGCATCGACCGCCTGGAGGCGATCGGGCAGTGGCTCAACGGCCTGGCCGGCATCCACACCGCCGGCATCAGCCTCGTCCAGACCATCCGCGCCAGCGCACGCAACGCCCCCGCACCCATCGCCGCCAACGTCCGCGCGCTCGACGAGCGGCTGCGCTCCGGCATGGACGCCAAGCAGGCCTTCGCCCTGTTCGCCGACGAGCTCGGCGACGGGGTCGTGGACCACGTCGCGCTGCTCTTCCAGTCCCACGCGGCGAACATGGGCCCCGGCCTGAGCTCGGCGCTGGAGGCCCTCGCGGTGACGATCCACCAGCAGGCCGCCGACGCCCGCGACATCGAGTCCGACCGCGCCAAGATCCGCAAATCCAGCAGGATCGTCTCGATCGTGATCTGCGTGGTCTTCGTCGGATGCATGCTCAACGAGGCCTGGTCCGCCTGGTACCAGAGCGGCATGGGGCAGATCGCCCTCGCCGTCCTCGGCGGGCTCTTCGCCTGGACACTGTCCTGGCTGCGCCGGGCCGCCGCCACCAAGCCGGACCCCCGCCTCCTCAACCCCCTGCCCCAGGCCGAGCCGGCCACCGCGACGGGAGCCGCTCGATGATCCCCATGGAAGCGGTTCTTCCCGCCGCAGCCGCCGGAGCCTTCACCGGCCTGGCCATCCGTGCCCTGTGGCCGGTCCGGCCCGACCTCTCCTCCGTCCTGGACCGGCTCGACGCCGACCACATCGCCCGCCGGCCCAAGGCCACGGCCACCAGCACCGGGTCCCTGCCCGAGAAGGTCGGCACCCGACTCCTGGCCGCGTTCGGCGAGCGGATCACCCTGCCCGTCCGGGACCTCAACCTCCTGAGGATCAGCCCCGCCGAGCACCTGGGCAAGCGGGCCCTGTTCGCGCTGTACGGGCTGGTCCTGCCCCAGCTGGCAGGCGCGCTCCTGTCCATGCTCGGGGTGAGCCGCCCGTTCGTCATGCCCGCCGCCGCCGGCCTCGGTCTGGGAGCCCTGTTCTGGCTGTGGCCCGGCCAGGAAGTAAGGAAGGAGGCCGCGGCCGCCCGGCTCGTCGTCCGGCACGCCGCCGCCTCCTACCTCGACCGCGTCGCCCTGGCCCGCATCGCCAACTCCGGCGCCGCCCAAGCCCTGACCGACACGGCCGACGTCGGCGACGGCTGGATCTTCGAACGGATGCGGCAGGCCTTCTACGAGGCCGACCTCGCCGGCGTCACCGTCTGGGACGCCCTCAAGCAACTCGGCGAGGAACTCGACATCCCCGAACTGACCCGTCCCGCCGACACCCTCGCCCTCGCGGGCGACGGCGCCGCCGTCTACACCACCCTCCAGGCCCAAGCCCGCCAGCTACGCGTCGCGATCCTCTCCGACGCCAAAGCCCAAGCCAACGAAGCATCGACCTCCATGGTGCTGCCGGTGACCTTCGCCGTGCTCCTCATGCTCGTCTTCGTGATCCTTCCGCCCATCGTCACCATGTTCAACGGCTGATCCACAAAGGAGAACACCATGCACATCCGCGCCCTGACCACCGTCCTCGCCGCCCGCTGGGAGCGCCTGAAGAACGCCGGCGACGCCGGTCAGACCTCGGCCGAGCTCGCCGTCATCGCCGGAGTCGTGATCGCCATCGCGATCGCGGTCGTCGCCGCGATCAAGACGTTCACCGACGCCAAGCTCCCGCTCATCAGCGGCTGAACCACCCACCAGCAGGAAGGAAGTGGCGTGAAAGACCAGGTCGGCAACCGGTGGCGGCGCCTACGCGCACGCCTGCGGGACGAGGGCGATCGAGGCTCGGGCAGCGTGGAGCTGGCCGTCCTCGCCGTCGTGGTGCTGTTCCTGGTCTTCGCCGCGATCCAGGTCGGCATGTACTTCCACGCCCGCTCCGTCGCCCGTTCCGCCGCCACCCAGGGAGTCGAGGCCGGCCGCCAGCTCGGCGCCGGGCCCGGCGACGGCGTCGCCCAGGGCCAGGAACTCCTCGCGAAGTACGGCAGCGTCCGTGGCGCGAGTGTCTCCGCCGACGGCAGTGGCCCGGAACAGATCCGCATCACCGTCCGCGGCACCGTCGCCACCCTTGTGCCCGGCTTCGAGCTGGACGTCGTCCAGAGCGCCGAGGCTCCCGTCGAGCGTTGGGTGGCGGCCCAGTGAAGCGGGCCCGGCGCATCGACTGGCGTCAGGACCGGGGAAGCTACTCCGTCGAGACCGTCATCCTCGCCCCGGCCATCATCGCCCTCATGCTGCTCATGATCGCCTTCGGCCGGGTCACCGACGCCTCCGGTGCCGTGGACGGCGCCGCCCGCGCGGCCGCCCGCGCCGCCTCCCTCGAACGCGAAGCCGGCGCAGCGCAGGCCGCCGGATCGGCGGCCGCGACCCGCAGCCTCAACGGCGAGGGCATCCACTGCGCCTCCTCCAGCGTCTCGGTGGATACCTCCGGGTACGGCCTCGACCTCGGCCAGGAAGCCACCGTCCGCGTCACCGTCGCCTGCACCGCGCCCCTCGGCGAGATCGGGCTGCCCGGGCTCCCCGGCTCACGCACGCTCCGAGCGTCGTGGACCAGCCCGATCGACTCCTACAGGGGCCGCCAGTGATCACCGCCCTCACCCGCCGCATCACCGCTCTGCGGGACCGGATCCGCCACGGCGGCGACCGGGGGTCGCTGTCGCCGTTCTACGCGTTGAGCGCCCTCGGCATCATCATGATCATGGGGCTGCTGGTCGACGGCGGCGGCGCCCTCAACGCGACGAACAAGGCCACCGGGCTCGCGCAGGAGGCCGCTCGCGCGGCGGGCCAGCAGCTCAACGTTCCCGCGGCCGTCCAGGGCACCGAGATCACGGTGGACCCGGACGCCGCCGTCGCCGCTGCCCAGGACTACCTCGCCGCCCAGAACGTCTCGGGCTCCGTGACCGTCACGGACGGCGGCCAGCGCCTCGAAGTCACCGTCCACGACACCTACACCACCTACTTCGCGCAGTTCGTGGGTAGGTCGACGATCAGCGTGTCCGGCACGGCACACGCCCGACTGCACACCCAAGCCGGAGGCTGACCCGTCCCATGAGCACCCCCGTACGCCTGCTCCGCGCCCTGCTCGGCCTCGCCGTCCTGGCCGCACTCATCGCCGGCATCCCCCTCGTCCTGCTGGCCGTCGGGTATCAGCCCACCGACTTCGTCGGCGGATGGGACCTCCTGACCCAGCAGGACGACGGCCGGCTGTTCTTCACGGTGCTCACGACCATCGGCTGGATCGGCTGGGCCGCCTTCACCCTCTCCGCCCTAGTCGAGATCGTCGCCCTGTTCCGCGGCCGCAAGGCGAAGCGGATCAAGGGCCTCGGCGGGATGCAGGGCTTCGCCGGCCTTCTCATCGGCGGCCTCGTCCTCCTCGCCCCCACCGCGGCCTCGGCCGCGACCACCGGTACGGCCGTCGCGGCGACCGCCGTACAGACCGCAGGCACCAGCAGCGCGGCGACGGCCCAAGCGGCAGCCGCGGCGGAGCAGGACGCCTGGCCCACCCACACGGTCACCGGGGATTCAGAGCTCCCCTGGGACCTGGCCGAGCAGTACCTCGGCAGCGGGCCGCGTTGGAAGGACATCGCCGCCCTCAACCCGAGCGTCCCGCAACTCGCGGCCGGCGACCAATTCCTGCCCAAGGGCACAGTGATTCGGCTCCCTGCCGACGCCAACATCGCCAAGCCGGCCGCCCCGGCTCCGGCACCCGCCCAGGCCGCACCGGAGACGGCCGCGCCCGCGCAGCAGCCCGCGCAGACCGCCCCTACGGACGAAAGGCCCGCTGCGGCCGAAGCTGATCATGTCGTCAAGTCCGGTGAGAACCTGTGGGGCATCGCCGACGAGCACGGCGACCCCGAGGACTGGCCGAAGATCTTCGAAGCCAACAAGGGCAAGCCGCTGCCCGGCGGCGGGACCTTCGACAACCCGGACCTGATCGTCCCCGGCCAGAAACTCACCCTCCCCACCGCAACCGCCCCGGCCCCCGCTCCCGAGAGTCGGCCCGCCCCCGACACCAAGACCCCCACCCTGGACACGGCGAAGGACACCCCCACACCGGCGGCACCCGCCCCCGTGCCCTCGCAGTCCGCCACACCTGCGCCCGCCGCCTCCGCCCCCGCTACCGCGCCCACGACAAGCGCGCCCGCTCCCGCGCAGGACGGCCAGAAGGCGGACACCGCCCAGCAACTGCAGGACACCGACGAGGCCCTGGCCCCCGCCGCCGTCTGGATGGGAGCCGGCGCCCTGGCCGCCGCCCTCATCGGCACCGTCACCACCCGCCGCATCCTTCAGCAGCGCCGCCGCCGGCCCGGCCGCCGCATCCCCATGCCCACCGGCAGCGCCGCCGCCACCGAACAGGGCCTGCGCGCAGCCCAGCATCCCTCTGGCTTCGATCTCCTCGACGCCGCCCTGCGCACGCTGGCACTCAACCTCGCCGCGGCGGAGCGCGACCTGCCGGTGGTCACCGCCGTCGTCCTGCACGAGCAGAAGGTCGAGCTCCACCTCGACGGCGACGTCCCCCCGATGAAGCCCTTCTCGGGCAGCGCTGGCCGTACCGACCTGTGGACGTGCCCGGCCTCCAGCCCCGACCTCGCCGAACACGACGCCCTCCAGGGAGCCGACGCGCCCTACCCGGCCCTGGTCTCCCTGGGCTGGGACGGCTCCGGCCGCCTGGTCCTCGTCGACCTGGAGTACGTCGGCGTCCTCCACCTGGACGGCGACGCCGACCACGCACGCCACGTCCTGCAAGCCATCGCCGTCGAGCTCGCCAGCACACCCCTGCCCGGCCATCTGGAGATCACCGCGCTCGCCGACACCGCTCCCGGGCTCGACGACGCGGCACCCGAACGCGTCGCCCGCACCGACACCCTCGCCGCAGCGGTCGCCGAACTGACCAGCCACACCGCCGACCAACGCCGCGCCCTGGCCGCACTCGGCGCACCCACCCTCCGTGCCGCCCGCCTCAACGAAGACGCCGGCGGCTCCTGGACGCCCCACATCCTCCTCGCCGCCGAGCTCCCCGAAGGAGCCCGGACCGACGCGCTGCTCGACCTGATCACGGCACAGCCGCGGGTCGCCGGCGCGGTCGTCACGGCAGGCGAGAACGCCGACCTGGCCCCGGAGGACGGCTGGACCCTGCACTGCGCGGGACCGGACGAGACCATCGTCCTGCCCGGCTCCGGCCTGCCCATCAAGCTCCAGGGCCTGTCCGACCAGCACTTCGCCGACGCGATCGAGCTGCTCACCCTGGCCGCCGCCGACACAGACGTCCCCGCTCGCGACGACTGGCTGGACGGCATCCTCGACACCGATGAGCAGGCGGAAGAGGACGAGGCGGAGCACGACCAGGATCACGCGGGCGAGGAAGATACGTCGGACGACGCCGAGGAGACCGGCGACGACGAAGCGACGCAGCCGGAGGCCGGTGCCGACGAGGACGGGATGCCGGACGAGTACGCCGACATCGAGCGGGAGGAGCTGGAGAGCGCGCACCAGACCGAGACACCGGTCCCGACTGCAGCCCACACGGCCGAGGCACCCGACGGCCAGGCCGAGCACGACACCGGTGGTCCCACGATCGCTGACCTCTTCCATCCCCCGGCCGCTCCCGTCTCTGCCCCAGCAACGGTTGGTCCCGAAGCCGCCCCGGAGCTGACCAAGGAAAAACCCGCCCCGGCCGAGGCGAGCCCTGAGACCGAGAACCCCGACCCCGCCCCCCTCCCGGTGCCCGCCCCGACTCGCGCCGCTGACGATGCCGACGCCACCGAAGCCACCGCGCCGACCGTGCTCCTGCTCGGTCGAGTGGTCATCGAGGGCGCCGCGGGCCGGATCGACTCCAACCGGCAGAGCGCCGCCGTCGAACTCGTCTCCTACCTCGCGCTCAACCCCGGCGCCGACCACCACGCCATCGACGACGCCTTGTGGCCGGGCCGCCTGGTCAACAAGCAGATGCGCAACGCCGTCATCAGCCGCACCCGCTCCTGGCTCGGCAAGGACGCCGACGGCCAGGCCTACTTCCCGCGGGTCCAGGACACCGGCGACAGCCGCTACCGCCTCGCCCAGGCCGTCACCTGCGACTGGCGGACCTTCCAGAACCTCGCCCGAATCGGCCTCGCCCGCCACGACGAGGACGGCGACCTCGCCCTGCGTCGAGCCCTCGCCCTCGTCCGTGGCCGCCCCTTCGCCGCCATCGACCCCCAGCGCTACGCCTGGGCCGAGCCGGCCGTCCAGGAGATGGTCTCGGCCGTCGCCGACGTCGCCTACGAGCTGTCCACCCGCCGTCGGGAGGCCGCCGACTACGCCGGCGCGCTCTGGGCCGCGCACCAGGGCCTCCTTGCCGCCGAGGAGAACGAGCTCCTCCACCGGCAGGTCTTCCTGGCCCACCACGCCGCTGGAGACGTGGACTCCCTCCGTGAAGCCGCCGCGCGGTTGGCCCGGATCAACGAGGGCCTGGGCGGCGGAGTGGACATGGAGGCCGAGACGGCCCAGCTGCTAAGCACGCTGCTGCCGAAGCCGGTCATCCGGCGCTGACAGCCGACACAGCTGTCGGCCAGCGCGGTCCCGGTTGCAGCTGTGCTTGCACGGTGGATGCCCAGAGGCCCTGCGATGTGAACGCTGTCGGCTCAGGCGGGCTCGACATGGAGCAGCAGCAGGTCGAACTCGGGGCCGTCGGGGGTATTGCGGTAGGGGCCGGCGTACTGGTAGCCGAGGCGGGTGTAGAGCTGGCGGCCGCGGTCGTTGGTGGGCAGAGCGAGCAGCGAGGCCCATTTCGGGGCGATGGCGGTGACGAGGGCCTGGTGCATACGGGTGCCTATGCCCTGGGACTGCCACGGCCGGCGGACGGCCAGCTCGCACAGTCCCATCAGCCGTTCGGTGCGTGCGGCTTCGGGGACGGCGGGAAGGAGGTCGGGGCCGAACCAGTACGTGGCGCTGCAGGGGAAGGCGTAGCCCATGCCGGTGGGGGTCCCTCCGGAGTAGGCGATGACCAGGGTGAAGCCCTCGTGGCGGAGGTGGCCGGTGATCTGGCGGCGTAGCGCGGGAACGGACAGCCCGGCGGTCTCAGCCTGGGGGTTGTTGACGAGTTCGGGGTGGGCGTCGGCCCAGATGTCGGCGGCCACGTCGAGCAGGGCGGGGACCTGGCCCGGGCCGTAGGTGCGGATCACCGTGTCCGTGCTGGTGCTGGTGCTGGGGGTGGTCACCTTGTCCTCCTAGCTGCTGGCCGTGGTGGTGCGGTACTCGTCGAGCCAGTCGGCGACGGCTGGGACGGCGGTGTGCCGCTGCAGGGCGCCGGCGACGTTGTGGAGCTGGCGGAGCAGCCGGTCGGAGCGGACGGCGGGGAGGTAGCTCAGGACCCCGTGGGCTGCTTCGGCGGCGGCTTCGGGCTCGGGTCTGGTCCTGACCGCGTGCTGGATCGCGACGTCGCCCAGATACAGGGCGCGGTTGCGGGCGAACTGGTCGCCGTGCAGGAGTACGGCCTGCTCGGCGCCGGCCGCGGCGCGCTCGTGCTGGTCGAGGTCGGCTCGGGCAAGGGCTTCGAGGCCAGCGAGCTCGGCGGGGGTGAAGAAGGTGAGCCAGTCGGGATCGGCTTCTGCGGGGCCTTGGGCGTAGAGGTGGTGGGCGCGGACGATGGCCCGGTCGGTGGCGCCGGCGTCGCCGAGCAGGGCCCAGCCTCCGGCTTCGCGCATCGCCATGAGGGCGAGCATGCGGGCGGATCCGTAGGTGCGGACGGCGCTCTGGGCGCCCTGGGCGGCGGCGACGGCCTCGCGGGGGCGCCCGGATGCCTTGGCGACCAACGACAGGCAACCGAACGCGTGGCCCTCCAGGGCGCGGTCGTCGGCGATGCGGGCGGCAGCAAGGGCTTCGCCGTACAGGCTGCGCGCGTCGGCGGGGCGGCCGGAGTCGAAGGACAGCCATCCGGCGGCGACCGACAGGTGGCCGGTGGCGATGCGTAGCTGGCGGCCGGTGCGTTCGGTGTAGGTGCCGTCCTGCAGCCACTGGTAGGCGGTGTGCATCGCGGTGGACGCAGATCGGCGCAGCTGCGCCGATCCGTGCTCAGTGTCATGGGCGTAGATGGCGGTGACGGTCCGCGTGACGGTGTGGACGTCGGCGACCCCTATCCGGCCGGTCCGTTCCGCGGGCAGGGGCAGCAGGGCCAGGGCAGCACCGGCGCCGTCAAGCAGGAAGTCGCGGCGGTCCACCGAGGCCTGCGACAGGTGGCTCGTCGTCGCGGTGGCGGGCGCCGGTGTGGCGGTGAAGCCCAGTTCCGACATGGCCCGGCCGCTGATCCGCGTGAGGATCCGGCGGTATACGGCCCGGGGTAAGGCCACGTCGCCGTCCTCCCAGGCGGCGACCAGCCGCGCGGTGCAGCCGACGTTCTCTCCCATGCCCGCTCCGGTGTCGACGACGAACTTGGCGAACTCGCTTCGGGACATCTGCAAGTCCAGCTCGCGCATGGAACGCAGCTGGGCGTTGGGGGGATGCCGTCTGCTGGCCATGCTCCATCTCCCATAACCAGGCGGGTGGATGCCGAGACCGTACCGGTCCCGCCAAGGACATGCCCGCCAGTTGAGCCCATTTCACCCCGCCCGGGCGGCAATTACATCGGTCTTGCATCGCCGCGACGTCGAACCCGCCGCGCCGCGGCTGCTTGCGTGGACCTGGGACACGAACGCCAGCCTCGGGAGGCCCCCATGCCGGACACCTTCGCCGCTTTCAGCGCCCTCGTGCCGCCCGGGGCGGGGGCGGCGCCGATGGGCGCTGTGGCGGTGTACGCCGTCGTCCCGTCCGAGGGCGACTCCGTACGGGTGCTGGACGAACTGCGTTCCTACGCCGCCGGACAGGGCTGGCACGTTCCGGCTGGCTGCGCGGCCGCGGACATCGGCCCGCTCGGCTCGGACTTGAACCGGTCGGGGTGGCCACGGGTGCGGCGCGCGGTCCAGGCCCAGGCGGTCACCGGGCTCGTCGTGCCCTGCTTCGCCCACATCGGCTTCCGGTGGGCGGACTGGAACCGCGAGCGGACGTGGCTGCTGCGCCACGGTCTCTTCGTCGTGGCCACCGATCCCACCGAACTGCTCGTCGGAGTCTCCCCAAAGGAAGTGACACACCGATGAGCGGCTACCACAGCGTCGTACACGATCCCGATGGGCGACTCGGGCACGAGCTGCCGCTCGATCGCGAACCGCACCTCCAGCTGGCCGCGTCCGTCCTGGCCTGGACGCCGGAAACGGTGCCCCCTGTGGGGGATACCGCTCTCGCCGTGCTGGAGCTGACCGGGCACGCGCGGCTACTGCGTGACGAACTCGCGGACCGGATCGACAGGCTTCCGGACGACTGCGAACTTCGCCAGCTCCTCACCTACTCCATGGGTGAGGCGGACCGTCGCCTGTCGCCCGCGGCAATGTCCCCCTGCGGTGACCTCGCCCACGTGCAGAACCGCGCCCGCCTCCTCCAGGCCCTGTACGGCGCACTGGACCGGCTGGAGGCAGAGCAGCCCGTACGGGGCCTGTCCCCACGGTCACGGTCCGGAGCGCAAGCCCACGAGGCTCGCCCCCTCGCCAAGGGCTGAACCCCACAACTCCCGCCCCGGTCAGGGGCGGGCAATCGGGCCGCTGTGCGGTCCGTGGCACCACCCGGTTCGGGCAGCGACCCGTACCGGAATCGGCAAGGAAGGAAGAGCCCCATGGAGAAGTCCAAGTCCGCTATCGCCGCAGCCAGCATCCCGGCGCCCGCGCAGCACGTCGATGAGATCACCGGTCCGGTGGTGATCGCTGTCGACGTCGAGGACGAGGAGTAGGTCCCCACTTCCGCGTCCTGACCTGGCGCCCCTTCCCTCGGCTCCGTTGGGGCCCGGGAGGGGCGCCCCTGGCTCTTCAACCCGTCTGGAGGTCGCAGTGATTCATGTGTTCGTCGGGCCGACCCTGCCACGGTCCGAGCTCGCCGTACCCGGCGTACGGCCGTGGCCGCCTGTCCGGCACGGCGACCTGTTCGACAGCGCGATCCGCGCAGGCGACACGGCGGTGATCATCGACGGGGTGTATCACCAGGCTCCGGCGCTGCGGCACAAGGAGATCCTTGCGGCGATGGGCCGGGGAGTCCGGGTGATCGGTGCCGCAAGCATCGGCGCGCTGCGGGCGGCCGAGCTCGCCCCGTTCGGGATGCTCGGCATCGGCAGTGTCTACGCTGCCTACGTCCGCGGGGACATCGAAGGCGATGACGAGGTGGCGGTCGGGCAGGCCCCGGACGGGGCCTGGGATGCGCTGACGTGGCCGCTGGTCAACGTCCGGCACGTCCTCGCACTCGCCGAAGCCGCCGGGGTCATCGATACAGAGCGGGCGACCGCGCTCCTCGTGGCGTTGTGCGCCATCTACTACCCCCAGCGCACGTGGGCCGCCGTACGGGCGGTGTGCCGGCGCGAGGGCGAGAGCCCGTTCGCCGACTGGCTGGCCGGGCAGCGCGAACAGGACCGGTACTTCGGTGACCTCAAGCACGCCGACGCACTCGCCGCCGTACGCGCCGCGCTCTGCGGCGCGATCACCGGCTCGGGCTCCGGCACGGCGCCGGTGTGGGAGACGGCCTACTTCCGGCGCTGGTCCAATGCCTTCGCTCGCGAGGCCCTGGAGGAGACCGTGCTGTCCACGGAGGACCGTCTGGTCTACCAGCAGGTCTTCGACCCCCAGTTCCGCGAGAAGTGGGCGGCCTATCTCGAACACCTCTCGCAACATCCTGCCGACGGCGGGCCGGGGCTCGCTTTGGCCGAACGGCTTGCCCTCGTCTCGGACGGGCATCTCCCGGCCGACCGCCTCTTCCATCCGCCGCTCAACCTGCGCGACGAGCGGACCACCGCCGTGCTGCTGGCGGGCGAGACCATACACGACCGCCAGGCCGTCGCCCGCTACGCCGATGCCCTCGCCCGGTATCAGCGCGAGCGCCCGGGGTTCTCGGTGGCGGCGGTGCGCGAGGAGGCCGCCCGCGCTCTGCTGCTGCGGGTGTGGCGCTGTCCGGAGTGCGAGTTCGACGCGGAGGCGTCCTCGCGGGGGCTGGTGTGCGGGGCGCGTGCCGTGGAGGCGGCCAAGCGGCTCATCCCCGGATTCCTGGAGGAGACCACGAGAAGGGAGGCGGCCGGTGTCGTACGTTGAGGAAACGCTGGCACTGCCTGGCACGGTGCGGGCCCGGATGCCCGAGGAGACATGGGCGCACGTGGCCGGGCACCTGACCGAGTTCGGCATCACCCGGGTCGCGGACCTGACCGGCCTGGACTGCATCGGCCTTCCAGTCTTCACGGCGATCCGCCCGGCATCGCGGACCCTGAGCACCTCGCAGGGCAAGGGCGCCACGCCTCTGCTGGCGAAGCTGTCGGCCGTCATGGAGGCGATCGAGCTGTGGCACGTCGAGCAGCCACTGCCCGTCATCGCCTACGGCCCGGCCGCCGAGGTCGCCCCCGACTGCCCGATGGCCGCGCTCCCCCAGACTGTCCCGTACCCCGAACACGCCCTGCACCGGATGCGATGGGAGTGGGCGGCCGGCACCGCCGTGTTGAGCGGGAAGACGGTGCTGCTGCCGGTCGACCTTGTCCGCCGCCGAGCGCAGCGGCCCGCGTGGACCCCGGACGTGTGGCGCGCGACCAGCACCGGTCTCGCGTGCGGCAACACCCGGGACGAGGCCCTGTTGCACGCCCTGTTCGAGGTGGTGGAGCGCGACGTGCTGTACCGGGATGGGCAGTGCGGCGGGCGGCGGCGCACCCTGATCGCGCCCGGGACGGTCGTGGACCCGCACGGCCGGGAAGTGCTCGCGCGGCTGGAGGCTGCGGGCATGTCGTTGGAGATCGCGCTGGTGGACGGCCCGTACGAGCTGCCGGTGTGCCTGGCGTACCTGTGGTCGGAGGACTACCCGGTCGTCTTCGCCGGCGGCGGCTGCCACAGCAGCCCGGCCATCGCGCTCACGCGGGCAGTGACCGAGGCCGCACAGTCCCGCCTCGCCGCGATCGCGGGGACCCGGGACGACCTCCCCTCCGACCCGGGCAGCTTCGATACCCACCCCTTCCGCCCGGCATCAAGCGCAGCGCTTGCGCCGTGGCCGCAGGCGGCGGCCCGATTCGCCCCCGTCGGCGGCACCTTCACCGACCAGGCCACAGCCGTGGCCAGCCGGGTCGCGCATGTCACCGGGCACGAACCGATCGCCCTGGACCTGTCTGCCACCGACGGTCTCGTTCACGCCGTGCAGGTCATCTGCCCTGGCACACGCTCACGGATCAAGAGGTCGATGCCCCGATGAACACCGCACCCGCCGCACCCGAGGCACCTTTCGTGCCCGGCACGACGCGCTCGTTCCAGTACGACGCCTTCCATGCCGCTAGGGCCCGCATCGATCTCGTCGCCCGCCTGTACGCCGAGGCGATGGGCGAGGACTACCCGGCCGAAGTCGCCGCCTCCAGCTCCTGCGACTGGCCCCTGCTGGGACTGATGGCCGCCCGCCTGCGCCTGCGCCCCGGACAGCTCCTCGTGGACGCCGGATGCGGCACCGGCGGCATCGGCCTGTGGCTGGCCCGCGCGCTCGCCGTCCGCCTGGACGGCTTCGACCTCTCACCCGTCGCCACCGCCCAAGCCTCCGCCCGCCGCCCCCACTTCCTGGCCGCCACGGCCGATCGCGCGGTCTTCCGCGTCGCCGAGCTGGAGAACACCGGCCTGCCCACCGCGCACGCCCACGGCATCGTGTGCGTGGACGCCCTGGGGCGCGCGGCCGACCGCGGGACGGCGCTGCGCGAACTGGGCCGCGTCCTGGCCCCCGGAGGCCGCCTGCTCCTCACGCGCGCGCTGCGGCGCGGCGCGGAACCGGCATGGCACCAGCAGGTGGCAGCCGCCGGACTGGCCCAGGAGCACCTGGACGAGCGGCCCCAGGAACCCGCGGCGTGGGAGCGGCTCTACCGGCTGTGGATCGCCCACGGTGACCAGCTTCGGCGCGAGCTGGGGCAGGCAGCTGCCGAGGCCATGCTCCGCGAGGCGCACCAGGTGCTTCCCACCCTGCCCGGACGACGGGCGGTCCTGCTGACCCTGAGGCGCCTTCCGGGCACCGCGGACGGCCATGAGGCGGCGGCTAGGATGGCCGGGCCCGCCAGCATGGCCGGCAGGCCCGCGTCCACCGAGAGGATCCCGCAGTGACCCAGAACCGCGTCCGTGCGGCGGTGTTCTCTGCCGGATCCTGGGGCACCGCCATGGGCAAGATCATGGCCGACGCCGGCACCAATGTGGTGATGCACGCACGGCGCAACGAGATCGCCGACGCGATCACCACGACCCACCGCAACCCCGGCTACTTCCCGGACATCGAGCTGCCGCACAACCTGACGGCCACCACCGATGCGGCCGCGGCCCTCGACGGCGCCGACTTCCTCGTGCTGTCCATCCCCGCGCAGTCCCTCAGGTCGAGCCTGGCGGCCTGGGCCCCGCACATCGGCACGGACACCGTGATCGTGTCGCTGATGAAGGGCATCGAGGTCGGCAGCGGTCTGCGGGCCAGCCAGGTCATCACCGAAGTGACCGGCATCGACGCCGAGCGGGTCGCCGTACTGTCCGGCCCGAACCTGGCCCGCGAGATCATGAACGGCCAGCCCGCGGCCGCGACCATCGCCTGCCCCGACCAGGACACCGCCCACCGCGTCCAGCAGGCCTGCCACACCTCGTACTTCCGGCCCTACACCAGCACCGACGTGACCGGCTGCGAGCTCGGCGGCGCAGTGAAGAACGTGATCGCCCTCGCGGTCGGCATCGCCTCCGGCATGGGCATGGGCCACAACGCGCAGGCCATGCTCATCACCCGCGGACTGGCGGAGACCACCCGGCTGGCCGTGGCCATGGGAGCCCACCCGGCGACCCTGGCCGGCCTTGCCGGTCTGGGGGACCTCGTGGCGACCTGCTCCTCCCCTCTCTCCCGCAACCGCACCTTCGGCACCCACCTCGGACAGGGCCTGAGCATCGAGCAGGCCACCGCCGCGACGAAGCAGACCACCGAGGGCGTCAAGAGCGCCGAGGCGATCCTCGCCCTGGCACACGCCCACCGGGTCGAGATGCCGATCACGGAAGTGATCTCCGACCTGCTGCACGAGAAGGTCACCCTCGATCAGGCCGCGGCCGCGCTGATGCAGCGGCCCCCCAAGCCCGAGCGCTGACCCCCGCGGACGCCCCGGCACGGGGCCGACCGCCACCACCTTCACCCTCCCGACACGGAGGCCCTCGCCATGCCCTCTGCTGTGCTGTCCGCTGTCCAGACCACGCTGACCCTCGCCCTCGTGGGGTGGATGATCACCGGCTTCACCCCCATGCGCGGCCGCTGGCTGCGATGGAAGATGTTCTGCCGGGCCACCTTCACGATCATCTCGCTCACCGGCACCACACGCGACGGGCGCACCGAGCCGGTGAACGTCTACGACTACCTCTCGCCCGGCAGTTTCATCCTCGGCCCGCCCCAGCTCCAGGCGATCCTCGACCACCTCACCCGCAGCGGCCGGTACGAACGGATCGACGGCGCTGGCCGCGTCCTGTCCGCCCGCGGCGAGCAGCGCGTGGAGGTAAGGGACGGCCATGTGGTTCTTTGACGCCGTCACCTCCGGCTTCCAGCACCCCACCGACCCCGGCCGCCTCCAGCTGTTCCGGATCGTCTTCGCCTCGGTGGTCGCCGTACGCTTCGTGCTCTCCTTCGGCCAGGGCGGATGGGACCGCCTCGCCCCCGGATCGCTCAGCGCCCACCTCGCCGAGCAGCAGTACGGCCCCGCCCGCTCCCGCCTCCTGATCACCCTCTACCGGCCCGCGCTAATCGTCCGCACGGCCGCTGCCCTCTGCCTGGCCGCCGGCCTCGTGCCCCGGATCGCGCTGCTGCTGGTCCTGGCTGGCGCCGCGATGGAACTGGCCTACCTCAAGAGCCCCAACGCGGTCCGCTACACCCTGCTGACCGGCACCTGCCTCCTGCTCGCCAACGACCTCGGCCACGGCCTGCACATCGAGCACGGCGCCAGCACGGCGAACACGTGGGCGCAGTGCCTCCTCGTACTGATCACGACCGACATCTACTGGAACTCCGCCTGGCAGAAACTCCGCAGCAACCACTTCCGCAGCGGGCTCTACCTCGCCCAGTGGATTCACACCTACGCCCAGCTCAGGGACCGGCTGCCCTACCGACGCCAGTACGCCGTCCCCGCCATCGTCCGACGCCACGCGGGCAATCTCACCGACCGTGACATCCGCCTGTGGCGCACGCTCGCGGCCACCGTCATCGCGGCAGAGCTCGCACTGCCCCCCGCGCTGCTCATCGAGCAGACCATGCCGTACGCCGTCGCCGCCGGTATCGCGATGCACGCCGCGTTCACCTGCCTCAAGCCCCGCCAGCTCATCACCTTCTCCGGCCTCACCCTCGGCACGTACATCGCCTTCGCCGCCTGATCGCCCAACACCCGGAGCCAAGCCGCCTCGACGACAAATAGGAGGGGCGCCACGGCGTTGGTGACACCCTCCTCGTGATCGCAGATCAGATCAGTGGGGTCAGTTCCTCGGCCACTGCCCGGTAGGAGTCCTTGACGCCGGCCTCGTTGCCTAGCCGGTGCCGCTCCAGGCGCAGTGCGCCGAGGTGCCGCACCTCGTAAACACGCCGCCGCCATCGGCCGGACTCAGTGTCTGCCCGAGCAGGATAGGCGTCGAAGAAGGACAGCCGTTCGTCCTGCTTGGCCCGGGCCATCCGCATCGTCCAGTCCGCCTCCGGGTCACCCCACCAGGTCCGGTCCAGGTCCAGCACCCCGCAGATCGCTGGGACCGGCGCTGGCGCGAGCAGGGTGTTCACCGTCCACAGGTCCCCGGTCAGCAGCCGAGGCTCGCCAACCTCGTCGAGCACGTGGGCGCCGTCCTGCGCGACGCTGGCGGCCTGGCGCAGGTCGACCGCGTCCAGGCCGCAGCCCTCCACATCGTTGGCGATCTGCCGCAGCGACGCGACGACGGCCTGGCTCCAGCATCCGTGGCCGGGCCCGACGACGGGCCCGAAGTACGGGCCCACCACGACGTGCACGGCGGCAGTGATCTCGCCCAGCTGCCGGAAGAAGAGCCCATGCGTGTCCTTCGGGAACGAGCCCAGTTTCAGGGGCGCGGGGGCGCCAGGCAGGAAGGACTGGATCATCCAGTCCCTGTCGAGGACCGTTCCGGTGAAGTCCGCGGCCAGAACCTTCGGCATCAGATCGGCGATCGGCGCCAGCCACGGCACGGAGGCGTACTCGTTGCGCATCAGGTGCGCCTCGGAGACGAACTGCCGCTCGGCGGGCGGCGCCACGCGCAGCACGATCGGCTCGGCCGCGTCGCCCAGCCGGAGCCGGTAGACGCTGTTGTACATGCCGCCGCCCAACTCGACCGCCGATTCCACCACCGCGCGGCGGCCGAACGCGGCCCGGACGATCGCCTGGACTTCCCCCGCGGTCACGCCCTGCTGGAAGGAGCCGGCCGGACGCTGGATCGTACGGAACTCCACAGAAAGCCTTCCTGGATCACGCGCGCGTACGCGACGCGGCTCGGGGCTGCCCTGGTCCCGTCACCGCCAGTGCCTGAGCACGCGGGCGATGAGACCACCGGCCCCGGTCAGGGCACCCATGACCCCCGCGCCTACTGCCAGCGGCTCGGCCGCCGACGGATGAACCAGGGCCACGTAGACCACTGCCGATGTGACCAAGAGTCCCACTGCCAGGGCCAGGAGGAGGGGCCTTGACCCCGGATGTTGAACACGTCTATGCGGCTTGGGTCAGGGTAGTTCCTGCTGGTCGGAGGGCGTTCTCGTAGGCGATCGGGGACCGCTGGCCGAGGCGGGAGTGCCGGCGGCGGGTGTTGTATCGGGTCAGCCAGCGGAAGGCGTCGAGTCTGGCCTCACGCTCGCTCGACCAGGCCTTCCGGCCTTTGAGCGTCTCTCTCTTGAAGGCGGCGTTGAAGCTTTCCGCGGCGGCGTTGTCCGCGCTGGAGCCGACCGCGCCCATGCTCTGCCGGACCTCTGTTGACCTGCAGAGTTCCGCGAAAGCTCTGCTCGAATATTGAGATCCGTGGTCGGTATGCATGATCGCTCCGGCAAGGCTTCCACGGGTCCGCTCGGCGACCGTCAGGGCGTCGATGACGAGCTCTGTCCGCATGTGGTCGGCGATCGCCCACCCGGCCAGCCGGCGCGAGGCGAGGTCGATGACGGTCGCGAGATAGAGCGGCTTCGAACCGCTGACCGGCAGGTAGGTGATGTCGCCGACGTACTTCGTGTTCACCTCGGCTGCGGTGAAGTCACGGCCGATCAGATCCGGTGCCTTCGCCGCGGCCTGGTCCGCGACGGTGGTGCGGTGCCGGCGGCGCAGACGGACTCCCTCGAGCCCGATGGCCCGCATGATCCTGGCGACGCGCTTGTGGTTGACCGCCGGGCCGCCCTCGTCGCGGAGTTCTGCGGTGATTTTGGGGGCTCCGTAGGTACCGTCGGAGTCCTGGTGGACCTTGCGTATCCGGGCCGCGATCCCGGCTTCGGCGGTCTGGCGGGCCGCTCTCGCGGATGCGGTGCGGCGCCAGTAGTAGAAGCTCGAGCGGGCCAGGCCGAGGATGTCGCAGAGCCGCTTCACGCCGTGTCGGCGCTGGTGATCGTCAACGAACTGGTAGCGGTTCACCAGCGCGTCTCCGTCGCGAGATACCGGGCCGCCTTGCGGAGGATGTCGCGCTCTTCCTCCAGCTCACGGATCCTCTTGCGGGCGGCGGCCAGCTCCGCCTGAACGGCGTCGGCGCCGGCCCGCGAGGCGGCCGGCGGCTCGGAGTGGGCGCCAGGTCGGCGGCCGTCGGCGGCCCGGATCGGTTCCGCAGCGTCTCGGTGTTCACCCCGAGATCACCGGCGACCGACTTGATCGTCGCTCCCGGCCTCGAGCGGTACAACGCGACCGCGTCCGCCTTGAACTCGGCGGGGTAATGCTTCATCCCCACAGGGACTCCGTTCTCCTGGACCATCAAGATCCAAGTGTCTCCGGTGTCCAAAACCCGGGGTCAAGGCCCGCCCCGACCACCCCCACACCCTCGCCACCCGGAACCGCCTGGCCGACTGGCTAGGGGAGGTGGGGGATGCGGCCGGGGCCGCAGCGGCCCTCGCCGAGGTGCTGGACGATCGGGTGCGGGTGCTCGGCCCCGACCACCCCCACACCCTCACCAGCCGACACAACCTGGCCAACTGGCTAGGGGAGGCGGGGGATGCGGCCGGGGCCGCAGAAGCGTCCACCGAGCTGCTGGACGACGTTCTGCGGGTGCTCGGCCCCGACCACCCCCACACCCTCACCACCCAACACAACCTTGCCAACTGGCGGGGGCAGGCGGGACATACGTTTGTTGCCGAATCGACCGACTTGAACAAGATCGGTTAGCGCTCCGCCCGCGACTCGCTCTTCTTCCCTCGCGGCCCGGACCGTCGTGGTGGCGGCCCTCTTCCAGGAAGCGCGCCACCAGTGCGTCGCGGTCGACCTCCGCCCCGCTCCGACAGCTGCATCCACCACCGCCTGGCCGCGCTCCTGCCCCACGTGACCGAGTTTGGGGGTGAGCAGTCTGCGCGCGGCGGCTGCGGCCGACGTGACGGAAGCCGCCCGCAGCCGAACCGGCGGACCTGGCCGCCGGCATGAGGTGCCCCTCGCCTTCGGGCGCCTGGTCGTTGCGCTGGTGGCGGTCCACACCTTGGGGCGAGTAGGAGCGTGGTGGTCCTGCATGCCGAGAACCTGTACGCCGGCCCCGCCCCAACGGCATTTGTCAGGCGGGTTCCGCGTCTTGGGCCTTCAGGATTTCGCGAACTCGCGCGCTTCGGCTGGCACGAAGGAGACGATCTCGATCGCCTTCGCGGTGGGCAGCGGCAGGTTGTCGAGGTGCTCGTCGGAGACGGGAACGAGGGTGCCAGTCGCGGTCTCATAGCCGCAGACGATCTCGTCCTGGCGCAGCTGCTGCCCGTCGAGCTCGCCCGCGTCGTTCGGGCAAGTTCAGGCACAGGGCCGTCGCCGGGCGGCGGCGCTCGAGGCTGCCGCGCTGCGCCGTGCCCGCGCCGAGCGACTCGGGACGATCGGGCCCGCGCCATGTACCACTCGGCAGGGAGCTGGTGAACTGGCATGATTCGGCGCTCTGGTGGCACGGGGACCAGTACCGGCGCCGAACCTGGGTTCGGGTTCGGGGCACCTTCGGGCCAAGTGCTGGCTGATTCCCGCAGACCACTTCTTAATCCACTCCGTGCCCGGGTAGGGACACCGCTGATCCAAGCCAGCGACGCACCACTCAGCGCGGAGGAAGCCTGTGCCCGACACCATCAACCTGGCCGACGACCCTGACTTGGCCCACCTGGTCGATCTCATCGACATGCTGCCGGACCCAGAGGTCTCTAGCTTCTGGGACGCCAAGCACCAGGGCGGCAGCACCCTCAGGTCGACGGTCGGGCACAGGCTCACCCAGATCCTCAAAGGACGCGGCCAACCATCGGACGTGGACTACCTCGCCGTGTACGTCCTGAAGTACCTCGGGCGTGGCAACAGCTACATCCCTGAAGCACACCTCACCAAGCACCTGACCGCCATGGAGAACCTGCCCGCCGCAGGCCATGCCTGGGTGGAGGACGCTACGCGCACCGCTTGGACCCTGGTCACCCGGTACAGCCTCCCGAACTGGCGCGGCAAGCACTCCACTCCCGGCCAGGCATGGATCGAGAACTGAGGAACCTCGGCAACAAGACCAGCCGAGAGATCGTCTTTGACGAACTCGACGACCGCAGGCCAAGCCAGCCCCTGATCACCTGCAGGAGTACATCCTCGACACCGTCTGCGCGGCCGTCCCCATCGGTATCGGCACCGAACCCCAGTGCGTTGCGCTGTCCCTGCCTGCCCCGGACCCAGACCGCCTTCCACAAGCGGCCCGAGTCCTGCGCAACGAAGCCGTCGCTGCGGTCCTCGCCCCCTTAGTCGCTGGCAAGGATCTCCGAACATCAGCCGGGCCGGCCACAGGCCACTACTGAACGCGAGGGCAGCGCGCCCCGCAGCCTCAACCGCCTCAGGGCGCGCTGCCAAGGGCGCCACTGCCTACCCACCCAGATCGCGGGCACTCTTCTCTGCCATGGCACCCATCCTGAACGACCTGCCGTTCCGGCTAGCACACGTCGTCTTGCGCTACGGCTCCGTCGATGCCCCATCAGCTGTCGAACATCACGTCGAGCTCTGACGAGACAAGTCACCAGCTCCCAAGGCGGCGCCTGGGGAATTACGTGAACATCCACGCAGGGGAGGCCTTCGGAGGCGGCCAGTGATCAGGCTGGGCAATCTCATGCGTCGGGGCCCGGGGGGTCGTCACTGTTCCGCTCAGCGCTCTGGTAGATACGCTGGACCTTGCGCCAAGCGCCAATGATGTCGGGCAGCTGATCAAGCAGTGCCCGGACGACGAACAAGAAGATGCTCAGCACGCCAGAGGCAGCCAGCAGCCAGAGAATGATGGAGTCCACCCGTTCGAGTCCCTCGTAGTCCAGGGGCCGAACATGGGTGACGTTCACTCAGTTCGACCACTGATGTGTGTGGTCAGAACTGAGGTCTACGCCGACAGTAAAGCTCAGGGCCCTGCTGTCCCATGGGTCATGCGGGCACGCCCTGAGGCAGCCGCGGCGAGCGGTGAGGTAGCAGGTGGCCGGGTCGTGGTTCACGGCTCGAGCAGCCGCCCCTCGACATGTCGGCTCGTGGGGAACTGCTCCTGCGATGCCTCTGAGGCTACCTGAAGACGAGATCACTGCCGCCGCAAAATGTCATACGCGAGACAGGGCCACCGTAATGTGGTAAAGGGTCCACGTGGATCGGTTCCCGGGGCGGAAGGAGACCCCGTTACTCTTTCGCGGCACCTGAGTTCTCAAGGAGAAACCTCATGTCGAACCGCACCGTTGTCGAGTTGCCTTCTGGCTCAGCCCGGTCAGCCCTCGGCCGATGATCAGGGGATGACAGACCCCACAGCTGACGTTCGGTGGCCTTCGAGGCCGAGCTGCTCGGCGGCGTCCTTCGGCGCCGCCAGTATGCAGTCGAAGGGGCTGGGGTCCCCGAACGCGGCGGTCCTGCCAGGGGTGGGAGAGGGAGAGGCCGCTCGGAGCAGTGGGGCCGGCCTCAAGCGCGTCTGAGGGCTGGCTACCGTGCTGGCGGTCTCACTCGTCTTCCAGTTCCTTCGCCTTCTCCAGCAGTTCGGAGTACTTGGGCGAAGAGCTTGCGGCCTTGCTCAGTGCCTGTTTCTGAACCTCCGCGGCGGGATTCTGAGGCGGGAGCATCGAGCCAGGCTCGTGCTCGTGGGAGCGAGCCGGGGGCGGACATGCCCCCAGTAGGCCCGTCTGTGTCGTTGAACTACGGTGGCCGGCTATGAACTCTGAAGACTGGTTGGCGGACACCCAGGCGTCCTACGACAATGTCGCCGCCACCTACGCGGATCAGGTGCGCAACCTCCTGGATGAAACGCCCTACGAACGTGCGGTCCTGGATCTGTTCACCGGCCTGGTGAACACCGCAGGCGGAGGACCGATTGCTGATGTGGGATGTGGACCAGGGAGAATCACGGCCTACCTGCGCGAGCTGGGCATGGACGCGTTCGGGATCGACTTGTCGCCCGCGATGATCGAGATAGCTCGGCGTGATCATCCCGGCGTCCGGTTCGAGGTCGGTTCCATGACGGACTTTGGCCTTGCTGACGCTTCGTTGGCCGGCCTGGTCGCCTGGTACTCACTGATCCACGTCCCTGACAACGAGATCAGCTTGGTTTTCACGCACTTCCGGCGAGCGCTGCGGCCTGGTGGGCTGCTGCTGCTCGGCTTCCACGTCGGTGACGAGTCGAGGCTGAAGACGGAGGGCTATGGCGGCCACCCGATGAAGGTCTACGTCCATCTACGTCAGCCTGGCCAACTGGCCGCATGGCTCAACGATGCCGGCTTCACGGTCGAGGCACAGATGACTCTCACATCAGCAGAGAGTCCGCTCGGAGGAATTCTCTTCGCGCGTCGCCAGCCGGATACTCAGGAAGATCCACACAGCGAGAGGTCCTGACCTGGGCGGTGTCGTGAACGAGGCAGGAGCGGGGTGACGGTCGCCCGGGCGACCGTCAGTCTCGTTCGCCCTCGCGGGAGGCGGCCTGGCCGGCCCTTCTGGACTGTCGGCGGGTGATGCGCCTGGTCATGAGCGTGATCGCGGCCCAGGTGATCAGCGATTCCGAGTGCTGGGTGAGCCGTTCGTAGTCGCGGGCGTGTCGGCGGGCGTGCATGATCCAGGCCAGCGACCGTTCGACGACCCAGCGGCGGGGCAGGATGACGAAGCCGACGGCTCCCTTGGGCCGGCTGACGGTTTTGAGCGTGAGGTTCAGGTGCTTCTTCGCCCAGGTCACGAGCTGTCCGGCATAGCCGGAGTCCGCCCAGACGATGGTGATCTCTGGGTGCATGAGGCGGAGCCGGAAGAGGACTTCCTTGGCCGCGTCGCGGTCGGTCATGTCGGCGGGGGTAACCATGACGAACAGTGGCAGGCCCTTGGTGTCCACGACCAGGTGCCGTTTGCGGCCGTTGATCTTCTTCGCTCCGTCGTAGCCTCGTGAGTCCTTGCCGACTGTCTCCGCGGCTTTCACGGACTGGGAGTCGATGACGGTGGCGACAGCGCCGGGGGCCCGGCCCATCTGGCGGCGGATGCGTTTGCGGAGCTGGTCGCGGATCTGTCCGACGATGCCGGCAGCAGCCCAGCGGGCCATGAAGCCGTAGCAGGTGCGCCAGGGTGGGAAGTCTCTGGGCAGGGCCCGCCACTTGCAGCCGGTGTCGACGACGTACCGGATCGCGTCGACGATCTCGCGGCGGGGGTGCTTCTCCGGGCGTCCGCCCCTGTGGCTCTCGCAGGCCGGTGATGGCAGCAGCGGTTCGATCAGGGCCCACTCGTCGTTGAAGGTGTCGGAGGGGTAGCAGCGGCGCCTGGCCAACGGTCCCTCCCTGGAAGACGGGGCGGGGCCGGCCGCTTCGCGGCCGGCCCCGCCGGTCAGGCGTCGATGAAGTCGGCGATCACGTCGAGCGTGGACTCCACCGAGCTGAGCTGGGTGTTCAGGTGTTTGATCCACCGGCCTTTCGGCTGCAGGGCGGCGTGCGGGGCGACGACGCTGGTGATGAACCGGCGGATCTCGGTGAGCTTCTCTCGGATGATCGCGACCTCGTACGCCTGGAGCTCGGCCGGGTCCGAACAGAACTTGTAGCCGTCGGTCCTGGTCCAGATCAGGGGCGGCCAGCCGCGTTCGGTGATGATGTCCCGCAAGCAGGCCAGGCCCGCGCGGGCCTGGCTGGGCGACAGCTCGCTGGATCGGATCAGCTGGTTGAAGGCCAGGCCCGCCGGCCTCGCCTCGAAGAGTACGAACCGGACGGTGTCGGCGTGTCGCTGAGCGGCGGGTGATCTGCGCTCGGCAGCGCGGGGCATCGCCTAATCACCTTGCAGGAGACGGGCCAGCTCGCCGTCGACGTCGACCCTTCCCGTGTCGACGGCCGTCTCGATCCAGTCCAGCGTCGCCCGGACGCGGGCGACGTTCTCGTGGACGACTCCGCGTTCGTCGTCGCCGAGCTGGCGGTCGCGCAGTCCCGGGACGACACGGCCGGCCGCCGCGACAAACGAGTGGCAGGCGGTGACCAGGTCCAGGAACTCCACCGACCGGTCGATGCTGCGGATCGCCGGAGCAACAGGGCTGGTCTCCTCGAAGTGCTCGCGGGCCTGCCGGCCGCGTTCGACCTGGGCGTGGTTGACCTGGTGGCGCGCGGTGTCGTCCGACATCGCGCGGAAGGCGACGTCGGGGCGCCGCAGCAGGCCGGTGGTCACCGTCGCGGCGACTTGGTCGTCGCGGGTGAGTTCCTCCACGGCTCGGACCTTGTCCTCCTGCCTGACCTGGGCGACCACCGTCGGACGCCGCAGCAGGTCGCTGGTGACGGTGGCGGCGACCTCCTCGTCCCTCGCGAGGGTGTGGATCGCGCTGACCTTCTCCTGCGGGGTGATCGGGTGCTCGACCTGCCGGCCGACCCGGCGCCGGGCCTCGTCCGCGGTCCACCGTGGCTTCCCCTCCGGCGGGGTCAGGATCGCGGCGAACCGCTCCCGCTCGTCGCCGATGCCCGCCAGGATCTTGTGGACGGTGAAGGACACCGCGGTCTGCCGGTGTTCCTTCGACCAGCGCGAGGCCGTCCACCTGGCCTCCTTCACTGTCGAGTACGACAGTCCGATGTCCTCGGCCAGGCGGAACATCGACTCCTTGACCGTGAACAGTTCCTCGCCCCGCTCCTGGCCGCCAGCCTCGCGCATCGGCTCGATCTCCAGCGCGTAGTCGCCGATCGTGAACTGGCCCCGGGTCTGGTTCTCCACCACCGTGCGCAGCTCGGCCACGATCTGCTCGTAACGGCTGGAGCTGACGCTGCCGACCATGTCGGCGCTCTTGAACTCTTCGGGCATGGCATTCACCACCCACCGCGGGCCGGGGCACAGCCCCTCGGCCGTGACAAGACGCGGCCCGCTTCCTGACCCGAGAGTCAGACCGGAAATCCTAAGATCACAACGAACGACCATGAATGACCGGAATCTGACCGAAGATGCGATTCGGATGCGTTCGCGATGCGGTCACTGTGACCGTTCGCCGAACGTTTCCTTCCGGGCCCGCCAGGCCCTCACGACGCACCGGCGTGAGCAGTAGACGGCGTTCGACCGCCGATCCACCCCTGCCACCCAACGGGCTCCGCACTCGGGACACTCGGCCTGGCCGGCGCCGCTCAACTCCACGGCCACCCGCTTGCGCAACCGGCGGCATCGGCGCCACTGCCTGGCACGACAAGCCGTCGAGCAGTACACGGCATCGGGCCGCGCTTCCGGCCTCAGCCGTTCACCGCAGCCCCCACACACCCGCTCTCCGGCCCGCCCGGAACGCTCGGACACCACGCCAGCGTAGGCCCCGAAGCTACTCAGCACGGCAGTTCAGAAACAGGCACTCAGGATCCGCGAACGAATGCCAGAGGCGTTCGCGATTTCCGAGGTTCCCAGAGCTCCTCGGGGGTCCAACACCCTGTCCAGCATGAGCTCAACCGAGGCATCTAGGAGCGCGGCTTCAGCCTGATCCGCAACCAGTCGGGCCCGCTCGGCGATTGCCCGTAGCTCCTTCAGCCGTTCCAGACCATGCGTCTGCTTCTCCTGTAGTTCAGGGACCACACTCGGACGCACCATTTTCTCCTCGCCACCGTTGCCGGGTTCTCACATTCATCAAACTCTGCTTCCACTCGCGCGAGGGTGGGGCCCAAACGACAAAAAGGGGCAGACGTGCGCGGCTACAGGTGGGCGAGGTGCTCGCGTACGGGGTCGGCGAGCTCGGCGTAGAAGTCGATGCGGTCCTGGGCCTGAAGGATCTGGCGCACACGCTGAGCAGGCCGGTGCGGGCCTCGGGCCGGTCCAGGACGGGGGTCAGCAGCGCGTACACGTACACGGTGGCGGCGTCGTAGCCGTATGGGGCGCGGCCCCAGCCTTCCCAGTCGAGGATGAGCGGGCCGGGGTGATGTTGCCGTAGTGGAGGTCGCCGTGGGCGGTAGTCCAGGTGACGTCGTCGACCTGGTGGCCGGTGAACTGGGGGATGGACGCGGCGCAGGTACTCCTCCCGTACGGCCTCGCGGTCCGTAGGCGGCGGCACATCGGCGAGGGCGTCCAAGGCCGACGTCATCTCCTTCCACCACGTCTCGGGCAGGCCCGGATCCGCGTCGAGGACGGGACGCGGGGAGACCATCGGGTCCGGGGCGTAGGCGTACAGCTCAGCACGGCGCGCCGGGGGATACGAGCCGTCCGCGCGGCGGGGGACGGCTCGGGCGGGGCAGTGGCCCGCAAAAGTCAGGGTGGGGTCACATACCGAGCCCGAGAACTCACCCAAGCGGCCATCTTCTGAACGTTTTTGGCAGGCTAGGTGCATATCAAGTCAATCCGCAGTGGTCTCGGAGCGAGGCTCGGAGGCTCCGGCCGCGTGATGCTGCTGGAGGTTTCCGGGGCTTGCTGGTGATCCCTTCACTGTGCGCAAGCCTCCGTCCTCACGATGGGTGGCCGGTTCGGGATGCGCACCCCGGTCGCGGTGACAGTGCGTCCGATGCGCGCAGTGCGGAGCGATGGGTGACATCGTCCTCGACGACGGGCGGCTGGACCTGGCGATGGCCCGGACCGGGACGCATGTCCGCGAGATGCCTGGACTGCCCCTGAGGTGCTTCTGGTCGTGCCCGATGTCACCTTCCGGCCGGTGGACTGTTCCGGCGTCGCTGAGTGTGGCGCAGTTAGTGCAACGTCCGGAACGGGCTGGAGGTGGGCGGCCCGCGGTAGTGCGGGGAAGTCGGTGGAGGGGTTTGCGGGCTGACCCTCGGGTGGAGTGGGCCTGTTCACCACCCGGGGGTCGGCGTCGCCGGGTGCCCGGCGGCTGGGCGCAGCCGACTTCAGCGTTCTCGTACCGACACGACCTCCGGACGGCCACTGGTCAGTCCCACCCGCCACCTCCCACTCCCACCCGGGCAGACGCAGCCCGCCTGACACGCCCCAACGGCTGGTGAGGCCGACAAGGCCATCGGGGAATTCACCCTGGCCCATGGGCGGAGGGCCAAACGGCGGCGGCTCGTCCGTCCCCCGGCCACCCTGCTGAGGGGAGTAGGTCACAGCGCGCGCCGAGTGGGCGAGGAACACCGGATCTGGCGGGCAATCCATGGTGGTTCGGTTGGGGGCGGCAGGTGGACAGCAGGACTGACGGCAGCATGCCGAGCTGCGGTCATGTGGGCCGGCTGGCCGCCTGGACTCGTCAGAGGGACTTGAGCAGGCCGCCCAGGGTGAGGATGATCCCGCACAGGGCGATCACCGTGCCCACGAACCGGTAAACCTGGCTGACGCCACCCGCCCGGGGCGAACCCAGCTCCCTCCCGGGAGTGCATCGCGACTTCGCCGTTGGCCTCCGCCCGGCGTTCCAACGAGGCCGAAGCGCTACGAATGTTGAGCGCGACCCACCTGCCCGCAACGAGGAGAGCGAGTCCGATCGCCAGCAGGACGAGACTTGTGCTCAAGGTGCCCCCGGGTGTCGTGATGGACATCCGGAGGCTGGCAGGGGGCTGGCCTTCCGGAGCAGGGCCAGCACGGTCGGCCGCTGGGGAGACATCTGACGAAGCAGCTTAGGATGCCCCGTGCAGTCGCCTATGAGCTCGGGTCGGTGAGCGGTTGGTGGCAGCCCGTCGACCCGGACTGCTCCTCTCGATCCGCCCCCAAACCAACTGAACGAAAACATCTACCTCCGCCGATAAAGTCCCAGCTCAGAAAGTGTCGACCCCGCGCCTGCGGGGATGGTCCGGCTGGTTCTACGACGTCGTCACCCGCCCCGACGTCGACCCCGCGCCTGCGGGGATGGTCCGCGGCTACACAGCGTCTTGGGCGCCGTCCTGGGGTCGACCCCGCGCCTGCGGGGATGGTCCGTCGGTCGCCTCTCGTGACGTGACCTCCTCCAGGTCGACCCCGCGCCTGCGGGGATGGTCCGCGTCCGACGCGGGTGCTGGACGTCGGCGCTCTGTCGACCCCGCGCCTGCGGGGATGGTCCGGTCACCGACACCGGGCAGGTCCGCGTCCCCTTGTCGACCCCGCGCCTGCGGGGATGGTCCGCGGTCGGCCGCGCGGACCAGGCCGTGCTCCTCGTCGACCCCGCGCCTGCGGGGATGGTCCGGAGGAGGGGAAGAAGAACCTGGCGCAGGCGGGGTCGACCCCGCGCCTGCGGGGATGGTCCGAGCGTTCGTGTCGTCGGGCAGGGCAGCGTGCAGTCGACCCCGCGCCTGCGGGGATGGTCCGCGCGCCGTGGTGTCACTGTCGCCCCGGCCCGCAGTCGACCCCGCGCCTGCGGGGATGGTCCGTACCGCCGCTAGACCGAC
>NZ_JBGBPT010000080.1:0-41625 GCF_041106355.1 Streptomyces sp. BF23-19
GGCGGGAGCCCCGGGCGCGGGCACCGGCTGCTGCGCCGGCTGCTTCAGGGCGACGCTCACTTGACGGAGACCTGCGAGATGTCGAGGACGCCGGTCCAGTCGCTGATCACGACGTTCTTGATGTCCTTGCCGACGAGTCGCTTGTAGACGGGGTGGAAGAGCGGCACGTCCAGGGCCTGCTCACCAATCTTCTTGTCGAGTGCGCCCCAGCGCTTGCCGGCCGCCGCGAGGTCGGTCAGCTTGGCGATCTCGTCGATCTCGGTGTTCACGGCCGGGTCGTTCAGCTGCGCGTGGTTGTAGTTGGAGCCGTTGGTCACGATCTGCCGGCCGTCGAAGATCGGCGCGAGGAAGGGGCCGCCGGACGGCCAGTCGGCGCCCCAGCGGGAGAGGAAGAAGCCGGGGGTGTTCTTGGCGTCCCAGCGCTTCTCGTTGAAGGCGTTGTTCTCCAGGCCTTCCAGCTTGACGGTGATGCCGGCGGCGGCGAGGGCCTGCTGCACGGCGGTGGCGACCTCGGGGCTGGTCTGGCGGTTCTGCGCGGTGGAGTGGGTCAGGGTGACGGTGAGGCCGTCGGGGAAGCCCGCCTCCGCGAGCAGCTGCTTGGCCTTGGCCGGGTCGCCGGTCTTCCCCGCCGGGAAGTGGTCGTACGGGGTGAAGCCGAAGGCCTCGCGCTCGGGCAGGAAGGTGGTGGCCGGTTCGGCCAGCGCGGATCCGCCGGCGGCGTTGATCACGCTGGTGCGGTTGATCGCGTGGGAGATGGCCTGGCGCACCTTCGGGTTGTCGAAGGGGGCCACCTTCGGGTTGAAGGCCAGGTAGTTGATGTAGCCGAAGTGGCCGGTGCCGACGCGTCCGGCGAGCTCCTTGTTGTCGCCGATCTGGGCGAGTTCGGCAGGTCCCAGGTTGGTGTCGGTGGTGACGGCGGCGGCGTCGGGGCCGGAGCTGGTGGTCAGGCGCTGGTTGATGACGGCGGCGTCCAGCCCGGAGCGGACGTCGATCTTGTCCGGGTAGGCCTTGCGCTCCTCGTCGGTCTTCTCGTCCCAGTGCTCGTTGCGCTCCAGGGTGAGGTGCTCGCCGTCGTTGTCGTTCTTGACGACCTTGTACGGGCCGGAGGAGACGGGGTGCTCCTCGTACTTGACCCCGGTGTCCTTGCCTCTGGGGACGGGTGCGAACTGCGTCTGCGTGGCGACGAAGGGGAACTCGCCCTCGGGCTTGCGGAGTTTGAAGACGATCGTCTTCGGGTCGGGCACGAGGATCGAGTCGAGCCCCTTGCCGCCGTCCTTGTACGGGCCCTCGTAGCTCTCGCCGCCGACCAGCCAGTCCCGCAGGTAGGGGGCGCCGCCCGACAGCTCGGCGGCGAAGGACCGCTCGATGCCGTACTTGATGTCGGCGGTGGTGATCGGGGTGCCGTCCTCGTACTTCAGCCCGTCCTTGAGCGTGTACGTCCACTCGGTGGCGTCGGCGTTGGGCTTTCCGGTGTCGGTGGCCAGGTCGGGGACGACCTTGGTGCCGGCGGCGCCGTCCTCGCGGTTGCGGGTGGTCAGCGTACGGAAGACCAGCGAGGGAACGTTTCCGCCGCCCGAGGTGTAGAGCCGGGCCGGGTCGAAGTCGCTCTGCGGCTCGGAGTTGAGGACGGTCAGGGTGCCGCCCTTCTGCGGCGCGCCCCCGGCCGCGCCCGGCTTGTCGCCCGAACCGGCCTTGTCCGCACCGTCCTTGGGCCCGCAGGCCGCGGCGCCCCCGGCCAGGACGAGGCTGACGGTGACGGCGGCCACGCGGCGCGCTATGAGATGACGGGCAGGTCCGGCGGAAGACATGGGTGTGGAGACCTCTCGGCGTGAAGGAAGGGCGGAAGGGCCACGCGAGGGGCAGCGGTCGACGCGGTGCCGGATCGGGCACCGAAACACGAGGAAGCCGCACCTGCGGGCGTACGTACACCCGGGCGCGGCGGTGGAAAGGCGGAAGGTCGCGGCGCTCGCGGGTCGGGGACACCTCCCGGGCCGCAAGGCCCAGGGGGAGTCAGCGACAGAAGATGTCGGCGACGCTGTGCGCGGTCACACCGAGCAGCGCCAGCTCTATGGCGGCGCTCGCGGTCATGGTGTGGTGGTGCGACATGCGGAGAACGATTGCCGATGATCGGACGGATTGTCAACGCGGGTCCCCGCCCGGCCGGCGGGCGGGGTCACGGCGCATCGGTCAACTGTCCGGGAACACCCAGGGGTTGGGCTTGCACTGGATGCCGTTGATGTCGAGGGACTTGGTCTGCTGCTGCATGATCGGCGCGAGCGCGCCGGGGGTGCGGCAGTTCACGTGTCCGTGTCCGAGCCGGTGTCCGACCTCGTGGTTGATGAGCATCTGCCGGTAGGTGAACATCTGGTCCGGCCCGTAGGTCGCGGAGCCCTGCGCCCATCGGAACGCGTTGATCATCACCCGGTCCGTGGACGCGGAGTCGCAGGAGACGTTGTCGACGGTGGTGTCCAGGTCGGACTTGGCGCACCAGACCCCGGTGGTCCCGGGACTGGCCAGGGTGATCACGAAGTCCGCCTCGCCGCCCGGCACCCGCTCGAAGGTCTTCTCGCCGTTGTGGGCCCAGCTGCGCGGGTCGTTGAGGGTGCGGTGGACGGCCTCGGCGAACAGCTGCGGGTCCAGGCCGAGACCCTGCTCGACGTCGACCCGGTAGCGCACGAGCTTGCCCTTGCCGGGGGCCTTGGCCACCCCGGGCACGGTGTCGAAGGTGCCGGGTCCGGCGAGTTTCGCGTCGATCGGCAGCTGTTTGGCCATCTTCTGCTCGTACGTCAGCTCCACCTCGGGCGCGGCGGACGGCGCCGCCGGCGCCACCGCCTGCGGCGGGGTCGAGCGGTCGTCGGAGCGGGAGGCGCCGGTGTCGGCGCGGCTGTTGCCGGCGGCCTGCGCGCCGGACTTCTCGCCGTCCCCGTCCGAGGTCACCTGGCCGGCGACGACGACGGCGAGGACGGTGGTGACGGCCACGGCGGCCAGGCCGGTGTACGTACGGGCCTTCCGGCCGCGGCCGGAGCCGGAGGTCTCATCGGCACCGTCGTCGGCGTCCTCGGGCACGGCCGGAGCCACCGGGTCGACCGGCTTGCGCGGTCCGGGCACCCGGGGCTGCGCGCCGGTGGAGGTGACGGGGTCGAGGTCGAATCCGGCCGGCGGCGTCAGGGTGACCTGCGGGAAGCCCACCGCGGGGGTCCCGAAGGCCGGGGTGTCGCTGTCACGGAAGGCCGTGGGCGCGGGCGTGGGCGCGGTGGCGGTGGCCTCGTGCGGGCGCCGTACTCCCCGCCAGTCGCCGTACACGGAGTCGGGGTGGGCCCCCCAGACGTCGTCGGACTCGTACTGCTGGGGGTGGCCGCCGGTCCGCGCGTCGGCGTGGTACCGGTCCTGGGGCACGTACCCCTGGTGGGTGACGGTCGGTTCGGGCCAGTACCCGGCGGGCGGTTGCTCGTAGGGCAGGGGCGCGGGCTCCGGCTGCGGCCGGGCGGGTGCCGGGGCGGGGGCCGGAGCCGGAGCTGGGGCAGGGCCCTTGCGACTATGTCGTCCCACGGTCCTCAGCCTCTGCCGTCTTCGGTATATCGGTCACTCTCGCCCGTCCCGGTGTCGCTCAGCAGCTCCCGGAAGGCGGCGGCCACCACCTCGGGGTACTCCATCATCGCCACGTGTCCGGCCTCGGGCAGACACAGCAAGCGCGAACCGCGGTAGGCCGCGGCCGCCTTGTGCGCCATACGGTACGAGACCAGTTGGTCCCGGCCACCGTAGACCAGCAGCGAGGGCGCGAGAACCCGTTGGGCCTGCCGCCACAGTCCGTGCTGGCCACCGAGGGTGTAGGCGTCGACGATGCCGCGCGAGGAGCGGGTCATCGCCTCCCAGAAGTACGGGAGCGCCATCCGTCGCTCCATCTCCTCGACGGCGTTGCGGAACCCCTCCGGCGTCACCCGGGAGGAGTCCCCGTAACAGAGCTCCGTCACCCCACGGGTGCGCTGCTCGGCGCTGAGTCCCTGTGTCAGTCGGTTGAAGAGCCCGGCCACCCCGGGCACGGCGAGCAGCGCGGTCGGCACGGCCGACTTCTGCACGCGCAGTTCGGGCAGGGCGGGCGAGACGAGCGTCAGGGTGCTCACCAGGTCGGGCCGGACGGCCGCCACGCGGGTGGAGACGGCGCCGCCGAGGGAGTTCCCGAACAGGTGGACCGGGCCGCGCCCGGCGGCGTCGAGGTGCCGGATCACGGCGCGGGCGAAGGCGGTGACGGAGTAGTCCCGGTCGGCGGGTGGTGGGGACCAGCCGAAGCCCGGCAGGTCGAGGGCCTCGCCGTCGACGGTGTCGGCCAGTCGCGCCATCAGATCCGACCAGTTCTGGGAGGAACCGCCGAGTCCGTGCACGAACAGAGCGCGTGGCAGCCCGGTGCGCAGGGGCGGCCGGACCCGGACGGCCAGTTCCAGGCCGGGCAGCGCGACGGTGCGCAGCTGCTCCCCTTCGGCCACTCGAACAGCTCCCACCTGGGAGGACAGCTCGGCGGTGGACCGTACGCCCGGCAGCTCGGTCGAAGACATGCGGGCAATGTTACGAGACGATCACGCTCCTCCTCTTGTGTTCGCCGTCACAGACACACATCGGATCCGTCTAGCGGTGCCTGCGCGATCCTCCTAGGCTCGTAAGTGAGCACAAGGAAGCGAGGGGAGCGGCATGACTGTCGACCCTGCGGAGCCGGACACCTTCCGGGAGCAGTTTCCGGAATCCCTCGATCCTGAGGCGCCCGAGGCGGATGTGGCGGAGCAGCTGGCCGATCTCCGGCCGGACGAGGACGACCCGATCACCGCGCGCCCGGTGGACGGTGTCACGGACGGCGATGCCGTCGAGCAGGCGCGGGTGGTGCCGCTGGACGAGGACGACTACCGCTGACCCCGGTCGATCGGGCATCGATCAAACCGCTGATCAAACCGCTGACCAGCGCCTCCGGGCCGTCCGTACCGCGAGAAAACTCGGATTGAACCCACCAGATTCGGTTACCGAAAAGTACGATGGCGGCGCGGCGCAGAGCGCACTGTGTTCTTAGAGAAAGTGGGAGGCGGCGTGACAGCCATCGAGCAGACCGAGGCAGCGCGTCCGCGGGGCACGCGACTGCCGCGCCGAGCCCGGCGCAACCAGCTGCTGGGCGCGGCTCAGGAGGTTTTCGTCGCGCAGGGGTATCACGCGGCGGCCATGGACGACATCGCCGAGCGGGCCGGCGTGAGCAAGCCGGTGCTGTACCAGCACTTCCCCGGCAAGCTCGACCTGTACCTGGCCCTGCTGGACCAGCACTGCGAGGCCCTGCTGCTGGCCGTGCGCACGGCCCTCGCGTCGACGACGGACAACAAGCTGCGCGTGGCGGCCACGATGGACGCCTACTTCGCGTACGTCGAGGAGGAGGGCGGCGCCTTCCGGCTGGTCTTCGAGTCCGACCTGACGAACGAGCCGGCGGTGCGCGAGCGCGTCGACCGGGTCTCGCTCCAGTGCGCCGAGGCCATCTCCGACGTCATCGCCGAGGACACCGGCCTGTCCAAGGACGAGTCGATGCTGCTCGCCGTGGGCCTGGGTGGGGTCTCGCAGGTCGTGGCCCGCTACTGGCTCTCCAGCGAGAGCCCGGTCGCCCGGGAGACGGCGGTCGGCCTGCTGACCTCGCTCGCCTGGCGCGGTATCGCCGGCTTCCCGCTGCACGGCACGGAGTCCTGAGGGACCGGCCTCACCGACGGCGCCCGCGACATCGGCGGGCCTCGTCGACCGCTGTTCGCTGCGAGCGTGTCCGCTCTGCGCGGTCCGCGTCCCCTCTCCGGGCTAATGTGGACCGCGTACGGCGCGGCTGATCGCGCGAACCGGATCGTCGGAGGGACAAAGCCGTGGAGGTCAAGATCGGCGTGCAGCACGCACCCCGGGAGATCGTGCTGGAGAGCGACCTGAGCGCCGAGGAGCTGGAGGCCGTCGTCGCCGCCGCGCTCTCCGGTCAGTCGCCGCTGCTGAGCCTCACCGACAACAAGGGCCGCAAGGTCCTCGTGCCGTCGGACCGCCTGTCGTATGTCGACCTGGGCGAGCCGAGCACGCGCAAGGTCGGTTTCGGCGCGCTCTGAGAACTGTTGGAAACGGCCCGGTGGTTGATCCCACCGGGCCGTTTCTGTTTCTTCCGCTTCGGGTAGGACCGCAGTGACCCGGTTTGCCCTGACGTATGGGAGAGACCTCATGCTGCTGCTGGAAGTGCTCGGCTCCGCATTCCTGGGCCTCGCCTTGTCCGCGACAGCCGCCAGGGTGCTCACGCGCCGGTTGCCTTCCACCAAAGTGGTGCTGGTCAGCGGGGTGCTCGGGGCGCTGTTCGGGGCGTATCTGACCCACTTCGCGTTGGGGCCCGGGCACAACACCCTGACCGCGACGCTGATCGGTGCGGTGTTGGTGTCGGCCGTGGTCCTGTCCCTGTTGCTCCGACCGGCCGCAGGGCCCCGCAGGCGGTCCCACAGGACTCCGTTTTCACTCCCGTCGAGGGGCTGACCACCCCGCCCCCTGACCCCTGAACCACATACGTGTGCGCGCCGGGGCCGACGTGTGGAGCGGTACGGAGCCTCGCGGGCGCCCGTGGGCTCAGGCGGCGAGGCCGAGGGCCGCCATGCGCTTGGTGTGGGCCTTGGTGATGCGGGTGAACATCTCGCCGACGGCCGCCAGGTCGAAGCCGGCCGCCATTCCGTCGACGCCGCCGACCAGCATGGTCGAGAGCGCGTCGCGCTCGGCGACCACGCGCTGGGCCTGCGAGAGGGCCTCGCCCATGAGCCGGCGGGCCCAGAGCGCGAGCCGACCGCCGCAGCGCGGGTCCGCCTCGATCGCCGCGCGGACCTTCTCGACGGCGAAGTTGCCGTGGCCGGTGTCGTCGAGCACGCCGAGCACGAGGGCGCGGGTGTCGGTGTCCAGGTGGGTGGCGACCTCGCGGTAGAAGTCACTGGCGATGGAGTCGCCGACGTAGGCCTTGACCAGGCCCTCCAGCCAGTCCGAGGGCGCGGTCTGGCGGTGGAAGTCGTCGACGCCCTTGGCGAAGGGCTCCATGGCGGCGGTGGGCTCGACCTCGATCGCCGCGAGCCGGTCCCGCAGCCGCTCGAAGTGGTGGAACTCGGCGGAGGCCATCGCGGCGAGCTCGGCCTTGTCGTCCAGGGTGGGCGCGAGCTTCGCGTCCTCCGCGAGGCGCTCGAAGGCCGCGAGCTCTCCGTAGGCGAGCGCGCCGAGCAGGTCCACGACGGCGGCGCGGTACTGCGGCGAGGCAGAGGCGGCGGCCCAGTCCTGGGAGGCGATACCGACGGCGTCGGCGGGGGCGCTGTCGTCGGCGGGCGAGGCGTTTTCTACGGTCGACATGCTCCGCACAATAGCCCGCCTAATGGCCCTCCAAGTCACCACGCCGGATCCTTGCCTGTCCAGCTAAACGCGCCTACCCGGTGAATTCACCCGACACACCTGCGCGATTCCGGGGTACAGTGGTAATGCGCCTGCCGAACACTCGGCGGGCCATCCGAATGAGGATGCCCGGTCGGTGGCCCGATCGGCTCCAACCGACCGCCCTCGGTGCGGTGCGTACGTTCATGCGTACCGCCTACCACGAGGGGCCCCCTCAGCGGCAGATGCGCTTGAGCGAAGGCTAGTGGTCCCGCGCAGCTTCGTACGTAGCAGTACTGCAAGCACGGCACGGTACGACCCCCCTCGCCGCCTCGCGCCGCGTCTCACAGAAGAGGCAGCACCCTGACTACGTTCCGAGACCTCGGGATCTTTCCCGAGACGGCCGAGGCCCTTGAGGCCGTCGGCATCGTGTCCCCCTTCCCGATCCAGGAGATGACCCTCCCCGTCGCCCTTTCCGGCACGGACGTCATCGGCCAGGCCAAGACCGGTACCGGCAAGACGCTCGGTTTCGGCCTTCCCCTGCTGGAGCGGGTCGTCGTCCCTGCCGACGTCGAGGCCGGCCGCGCCACCCCCGCGCAGCTGACCGACGCCCCGCAGGCCCTCGTGGTGGTTCCGACCCGCGAGCTGTGCACCCAGGTCACCAACGACCTCCTGACCGCGGGCAAGGTCCGCAACGTCCGCGTCCTCGCCATATACGGCGGTCGCGCGTACGAGCCCCAGGTCGAGGCGCTCAAGAAGGGCGTCGACGTGATCGTCGGCACCCCGGGCCGCCTGCTCGACCTGGCCGGGCAGAAGAAGCTCGACCTCTCGCGCGTCAAGGCCCTCGTCCTGGACGAGGCCGACGAGATGCTCGACCTGGGCTTCCTGCCCGACGTCGAGAAGATCATGGCGTACCTGCCCGCGAAGCGTCAGACGATGCTGTTCTCGGCGACCATGCCGGGTGCGGTCATCGGCCTGGCCCGCCGCTACATGACGCAGCCGACGCACATCCGCGCCGTCTCCGAGGACGGCGAGGGCGCGACCGTCGCCAACATCACGCAGCACGTCTTCCGTGCGCACAACATGGACAAGCCGGAGCTGGTCTCCCGCATCCTGCAGGCCGAGGGCCGTGGCCTGGCCATGATCTTCTGCCGTACCAAGCGCACGGCGGCCGACATCGCCGAGCAGCTGGAGAAGCGCGGTTTCGCGTCCGGCGCCGTCCACGGCGACCTGGGCCAGGGCGCGCGTGAGCAGGCGCTGCGCGCGTTCCGCAACGGCAAGGTCGACGTGCTGGTGTGCACCGACGTCGCCGCGCGCGGTATCGATGTCGAGGGTGTGACCCACGTCATCAACTACCAGACGCCGGAGGACGAGAAGACCTTCCTGCACCGTGTGGGCCGCACCGGCCGCGCGGGCAACAAGGGCATCGCCGTCACCCTGGTCGACTGGGACGACATCCCGCGCTGGCAGCTGATCAACAAGGCGCTGGAGCTGGACTTCCACGACCCGGTCGAGACGTACTCCACGTCGCCGCACCTGTTCGAGCAGATGAACATCCCGGCCGGCACCAAGGGCATCCTGCCGCGCGCCGAGCGCACGCGGGCCGGCCTGAAGGCCGAGAACCTCGAGGACCTGGGCGAGACCGGCGGCCGCGGTGGCCGTGGCGGCCGCTCCGGTCCCGCGGCCGCCGCCGTGGTGACCGAGGAGCGTCCGGCCCGTACCCGTACGCCGCGCCAGCCCCGCCGCACCCGCGGCGGGACGGAGCTCGCCGAGGGCGCCGAGGCCACCGCAGCGGTGACCCCGGTCCAGGCTCCCGAGGCCCCCGCGGCCCCGGCCGCCGACGAGCCGCGCCGTCCGCGTCGCCGCCGCACCCGGGTGGCCGCGGTGCCGACCCAGGCCGCCGTGGCCGCGCCGGTCGCCGAGGCTCCGGCCCCGGTCGTCGAGGCTCCGGCCCCGGTGACCCCGGTCGCCGAGGAGGCCCCGGCCCGTCCGAAGCGCGTCCGCACCCGCAAGGTCGCCCCGACCGAGCCGGAGCCGGACTTCCAGATGGCGCCGCTGGTCGAGCCCGTCCGGGCCCGGCGCACCACCCGCAAGGCCGCCCCGGCAGCCGTGGTGACCCCGGTCGCCGAGGTTCCCGCCGAGGAGGCTCCGGTCAAGCCGAAGCGGACCCGTACCCGCAAGGTCGCGGAGGCCGCTCCGGTCGCCACCGAGGCCGTCGCCGTGGCCGAGGAGACCCCGGTCAAGCCGAAGCGCACCCGCACCCGCAAGGTCGCGGCCGCGCCGGAGGCCTGAGCCTCACGCAGCACCCCGCCGATGGGCCCGATCCCCTTCCGAGGGGGTCGGGGCCATCGGTGCGCCCGGGCCGTGCCACCGCCCGTACGGGCCGGTAACCTCGGGCCATGAGCAAGCCGCCGCGCCTCACCCTGCCCGCCGCCGCCCGTGCGTACCTCCTCACCACCGAGCGCGGCGGTTTCGCCGTGCACGAGGCCGGTGAGCCCGTACGCGGCACCGCCCTGCTGGTCCCCGGCTTCACGGGCAGCAAGGAGGACTTCATCGGTCTCCTGGAGCCGCTGGCGGCCGCCGGGTACCGGGTCGTCGCCGTGGACGGCCGCGGCCAGCACGAGACCCCGGGCCCGCGCGAGGAGGCCCCGTACGCCTCGGAGGAGCTGGCGCGGGACGTCCTGGCGCAGGTACGCGCGCTGGGCGAGGACCGTGTGCACCTGGTCGGCCACTCGCTCGGCGGGCTGATCTCCCGCGCCGCCGTGCTGCGCGACCCCACGCCGTTCGCCTCGCTCACCCTGATGAGCAGCGGGCCGGCCGCGATCTCCGAGGACCAGCAGGCCCGGACGAAGCTGCTGGTCGCCGCGCTGGAGGCGATGGGCGACGACATGCCCGGGATCTGGGCGGCGATGCGGGCCCACGACCCCGCGGACGCGGCCGCGGACTCCCCGGAGCTCGCGCACTTCCTGCGCGAGCGGTGGCTGGCCACCGTCCCCGAGCAGCTGATCGTCACCGGTCGGACGCTGATCTGCGAGCCGGACCGGGTGGCGGAGCTGAGCCGCGTCGACCTGCCGAAGCTGGTCCTGTCCGGGGCCGTGGACCAGGCCTGGCCGGTGCCGCTGCTGGACGAGACGGCCCGGCGCCTGGGGGCACGGCGGGTGATCGTGCCGGGGACGGATCACTCCCCGAACGCCGAGGACCCGGCCACGACGGCGCGCGAGCTGGCGGCGTTCTGGGACTCCTGCACCGGCTCATAGTTAGCCAGTGAAAAAATTTCGTTAGCGTAGGGAATGATTGCGGCCTACACTTCGTTGAACCAGTGCAAGAGAAACACTGACGAAGGGAGAAGCCCCATGCGCTTCGAGATTCTGCGCCTGGACGACGTCGACGGGTCCGCCGTGGACAGCACCGTCGTCGACGCGGCCTCCGTCAACCGGATCGTGCAGCAGGCCGCAGCCGTCGGCCAGCGCATCCTGATCCGACCGGCCGAGAGTGCGTCCTGCTGACGCACCGCACGAAGAACGTTCGCGCCCCCGCACCGATCCCGGTTCGGGGGCGTTCGCATGTGCGGCCGTGTACGGCAGGGGCGCGGCGGCGCCTCAGGCGCCGCTGACCACCTGGAGCACGCCGTTGATGATCTGCTGGACGGCGATCGCCGAGAGCATCATGCCCGCGAGCCGGGTGACGAGGACGACGCCGCCGTCCTTGATGACCCGGATAATCACCAGCGAGTAGCGCATGGTGATCCACAGCACCACGTGCATGGCCACGATCGCGGCCCAGACCGAGACCTGTCCGGCGGGGCCGTCGGCCTTCTGGACGGCCAGGATCACGGACACGATCGCGCCGGGGCCGGCCAGCAGCGGCATGCCGAGCGGGACCAGCGCCACGTTCACGTCCTTGGTCTGCTTCGGCTCGTCGTTCTTGCCGGTGAGCAGGTCCAGCGCGATCAGCAGGAGCAGCAGACCACCGGCGATCATCAGCGCCGGGACGGAGACGTGCAGGTAGTCCAGGATCTGCTGGCCGCAGATACCGAAGACCGCGATGACACCGAAGGCCACGCAGACGGCCTGCCAGGCCATGCGGCGCTGCACCTTGACGGGGCGGCCGGAGGTCAGCGCCAGGAAGATCGGCGTGATCCCCGGCGGGTCCATGATCACAAAAAGGGTGAGAAAAAGTGATCCGAAGACGGCGAAATCAAACACAGTGATGCCTTGCAGAAGAGAGGGGTGTCGCGAAGAAGAAGTGTGGGACGGGTGGTGCGGGCCGGATCCGGCCGATCAGCGCTCGCGTCCGCCGGCGCCCGGCACCGGGAAGGCCCCCGTCGCACGGCGCGTGATCTCGCCGTAGATCTCGGGGTCGGTCGTGAACTCCCCGAGGCGACAGGTCTTGCGGCTGCCGTGGTAGTCGCTGGACCCCGTGGTCAGCAGGCCGAGGTCCGACGCCAGGCCGCGCATCCGCGCGCGGGTGTCGGCGTCGTGGTCCATGTGGTCCACCTCGATGCCGTCCAGGCCCGCGGAAGCCATCTCGGCCATCGCGGACTCGGAGACGCACCGGCCGCGCTTGACGGCGGCGGGGTGCGCGAGGACGGTGACCCCGCCGGCCGCCTTCACCAGGCGCACGGCCTCGAACGGGTCGAGCTCGTGCTTCTCGGCGTACGCGCGGCCGCCGTCGGCGAGCCAGTCGGGCGTGAAGGCGTCCGAGACGGTGGGTACGACGCCCAGTTCGACGAGGGCGGTGGCGATGTGCGGCCGCCCGACCGAGCCGTCACCGGCGATCCGGGCCACCTGCTCCCAGGTGACGTCGACGCCGAGGTCCTGGAGCTTGCCGATCATGGCCTGGGCGCGCGGGGTGCGGTCGTCGCGGACGAGTTCCCGCTCCCGGGCCAACTCGGGCTCCTCGGGGTCGAAGAGGTACGCGAGCATGTGCACGCCGACCCCGTCGAGCCGGCAGGAGAGTTCGGCCCCGGTCACCAGCGTCAGTCCGGCGGGCAGGGCCGCGAGGGCCTCGCCGTATCCGCGCACGGTGTCGTGGTCGGTCAGCGCGACCACGTCCAGCCCGGCGGCGGCGGCATTGCGCACCAGCTCGGCGGGGGTGTCCGTACCGTCGGAGGCCGTGGAGTGGGCGTGCAGGTCGATGCGCACAGCCTGGCTCCATGGTTCGAACGTACGGGGGACACTCCAGGATAACCGGGCCGCGGACCCCCTCAGGCAGGGCCCAGGATGCGCGGGCTCAGGGCCCCGCACGGAACGAGCTCGACCTCGGCCCCCGCGTCACGCAGGTCGGTGAGGACGAGCTCGTCGTACATCAGCAGGCCGGACTGCTCCGGCCAGACGATCGCCCAGAGCCACAGGCCGCGCGCCTCGCCGGCGAAGACGGCCCGGTCGTCGGGGCCGCCGTTGACGTGCCACAGCGGTGTCGGCCGGCCGGCGGCGACCACCTTGGCATGGGGCGGCGCCGATACGTCGATGGACGAGCCGGGGTCGACTCCGTCGATACCCGCGTACCGTGCGCCGAGGCCCACGCCCAGCTCCTCCGCGATCAGCAGCAGCTCGCCGATTCCGCCCAGCGGGCCGGGGCCCGAACAGGCCACCGCCGTCGCCCGGCCACCGCTGCGGTCGTCACCCGCGGACGCGACCCCCGTGAACAGCCACCCCACCGGCAGCGGCCACGGCATCCACACCGGTACCCGCGTCCGGTGCACCACCACGCTCAGGCCTTCGACGCTCGGCGGGATGACGGGTTGCAGGGGGTGGACAGCGCCGTGCACCGCGCACTGCCAGGAGTCGGAGAAGAGTCCGGGCGCCCTGACCCGGCCACCGCACTTCGGGCAACTTGGTTCACCCCTCATAAGAAGCCACGCTCCTCCCCGCCCGGCCCCCAGTCAAGGCACGCTCACCCGTCCGGGCCCTCAGTCCAGTGCGACGGCGCTCCGCAAAGGATCCCGCAGGTCCGTTCCGCGCGCGAGCCAGCGTTCCTGGAGCGCGGCCGCTCCGTGCACGCGCTTCCAGGCGGCCTCGTTCGCCGTCATCGGCAGCAAGGGGAGGAAGTGGACCGGATCCATGGGCTCGTCGAGCTCCAGGTCCTCGACCAGACCACCCGGTTCCGCCACGAGGACGGAGCTGAAGGGGGCCCCGTCCCAGAGCGGTTCGCCCACGTCCAGCGAGGCCCCGGGGGCCACGATCAATCCCTCGACCTGGGGGGACGCTGCCAGCACCGCGAGCGGGCGCAGGAGTTTGTCCGTGGCCGCCAGTCCTGCCCGTACGGTCAGCACGAGCTCGGCGCGCGGGCCCCGTACGGGGTCGGCGACCACGGCGGTCGGATCGGTCATCGGGTGCGCGGACATCCCGAGGGTCGCGTACCGCACGAGGTCGCCCTCGGCGAAACGGAGTACCTCGATGCGGTCGGTGCCCAGGAAGGTGACGGCGGCGCGTGCGTCGGGTTCACCGAACGCCGTGCGCAGTCGGGCCTCCACGAGGGCCAGAATTTCTGCCATGAGGCGAGCATAGAACTCGTATCAGGCGGGTAAAGGGCGGGTCTTGACCATCCGTCGGCTGATAGTGTTGACAGCTGTTCGGGGCCGCACGCAGAAGCGGTGTTTCAGCGCCCCGGCAACAGGACGTCCCTCACGGGGGACCGGCCGGAGGAGGTGGGGCTGCGGTGGACCGAAGTCGATCGTGCAGTACCAATCGCTCTTCCACTTCTGTGACGGGCGTTTCCCGCCCCCTTTGATCTGCTCGATCCCCTGATCCGCCGGTCAGTAGAAGAGCGACGGCAGAACGTTGTCCTCCCGTCCTGTTCCCTCCCCCTGCCTGGGCCTGCCCGCCCGCGGTGGAGGGTCTCCCACCCGTACGGTCCGCAGCCGTGCGCGAGAAGGAGCCTGTCATGTCGATGCTGCCCTACCTGCGTGCGGCCGTACGTCCGTCCCTGCGCAGGGCCACCCCCGTCCAGCCCGGCTACGACACCACCCGCGACCCGTCGGCGAGCAGCGCGGTGGTCGACTGCGCCGTGTACCGCGGCGGGCGGCGGGTGCTGGGTCCGACGTGCCTGACGCCCCGTGAGGCGATCCGCCGGGTCCGCGAGGACGGCGGGTTCGCCTGGATCGGTCTGCACGAGCCGACGGAGGCCGAGTTCGCGGGGATCGCCGCGACCTTCGGACTGCACCCGCTGGCCGTGGAGGACGCGGTGCACGCGCACCAGCGGCCGAAGCTGGAGCGCTACGACGACACCCTCTTCACCGTCTTCAAGACGATCCACTACGTCGACCACGCCGAACTGACCGCCACCAGCGAGGTGGTGGAGACCGGCGAGGTGATGTGTTTCACCGGCCCCGACTTCGTCATCACCGTCCGGCACGGCGGACAGGGCTCCCTCAAGGGGCTGCGCCACCGCCTCCAGGACGATCCGGAGCTGCTCGCCAAGGGCCCCTCGGCGGTCCTGCACTCCATCGCCGACCACGTCGTCGACGGCTACATCGCGGTCGCGGCGGCGGTGCAGGACGACATCGACGAGGTGGAGAGCGAGGTCTTCGCCGCCCCGACCAAGGGCAGTGCGCGCGGCGGCGACGCGGGCCGCATCTACCAGCTCAAGCGCGAGGTGCTGGAGTTCAAGCGGGCCGTCTCGCCGCTGCTGCGTCCGATGGAGCTGCTGAGCGAGCGGCCGATGCGGCTGGTGGACCCGGACATCCAGAAGTACTTCCGCGATGTCGCCGACCACCTGGCGCGGGTGCACGAGCAGGTGGTGGGCTTCGACGAGCTGCTGAACTCGATCCTCCAGGCCAACCTCGCGCAGGCGACGGTCGCCCAGAACGAGGACATGCGCAAGATCACCTCCTGGGCGGCCATCATCGCCGTGCCGACGATGATCTGCGGCGTGTACGGGATGAACTTCGACCACATGCCGGAGCTCCACTGGCGCTACGGCTATCCGATGGTGATGGTCGCGATCGCCGCCTCCTGCTTCACCATCCACCGCGCGCTGCGCCGGCACGGATGGCTGTGACGACGACCCGCCCTGGACACCTGCCCGTCCGCGGGGAGTGACCCCCTACCCTGTCGACATGACTCTCAGCACGCTCGACCTGGCCCTCGTCGAGGAGGCCACGAAGAAGTCCGGCCTGATCTGGGTGCGCGGCGACGGGGCCGACCGCGCCCTGTGGCACGCCTGGGTGGACGGCGCGGCCCATGTGCTGGGCGACGGGCCCGGCGAGCAGCCGTTCCCGGGGCTGGCGGACGGCGCGACCGCCGAGGTGACCGTACGGAGCAAGGACAAGGGCGGCCGGCTGGTGGCCTGGACGGCGACGGTACGGGAACTCCCGCCGCGCGGCGAGGAGTGGGCGGGGGCGGTCGCCGAACTCAAGGGCAAGCGGCTGAACGCGCCCGACTCGGAGGCGATGACCGAGCGGTGGGCGCGGGAGTGCCGGCTGCTGCGGCTGGAGCCGGAGTCGGTCCGGGCGCAGCTCCCGGACGGCTCACTGGCCGCCGTCCCGCTGCCGTCCCCGGCGACGACCCGCCGGGCCGTCCCGGCGGGCCTGCCGAAGCTGCTGCTGAAGCGCAAGAAGGCCGCCCGGGGTTAGGTCGTCTCTTCCGGTGGACCGGAGGGACCTAGTGCTGTGACCGGGATCTCGGGACTCGGCAGCGCCGGGGTCCCGCGGGCGGCTCACGGTTTGGTGGGGTTCGCGCCCTGGCCGGTGCCCTTGGAGGGGGCCGGGGCGGGGGAGCCGCTCTGGTCCTTGGTCGTCGGCAGCTGGGAGCCGTAGTCGACCGTCTGGTCCTGCGCGGGCGCCTCCAGCGGGAACGTCTTGCCCCACTCGGCGAGTTCCACCCGGCCGGCGCCGCCCGCCCGCTCCATCAGCAGCGGGTACGGGGTGCCCTCAAGCGACACCGAGAGCTTGCCGCCCTTGCCCGCGTCCGCCGTGACCTGGACCGCGCGGGTGTGCCCGACCTTGGTGTAGGAGCCCTTGGCGAGCTTGCCCTCCAGTCCGAGCAGCCCGTCCAGCAGCACGTCCATGTCGGTGAAACCGCGGAACTGCTTGTACGAGGGGTCGCCCTCGGGCACCTTCACGAACTTGTCGCCGAGCTTGCCGGCCGAGTCGGACTGGCCCCAGAACGCCGCGCTCGCCTTCAGGTACAGCTGCTCCCCCACGCGCAGCAGCTGGAAGGTGTCGTCGTTGGACTTCACCTCGCCGGTGCCGCCGTCCGCCTTGAGCCGCATGTCGAGGGTGAAGGACTTGCCGCCGCTCACCAGCGTGCCGGACAGGTGCACCGAGTCGGCCTCGGTCGCGGCCGCCTTCGCCTTCGCCTCGATCTTGTCGGCGGAGAGCTTGCCGACGCCGTTGGTGCCCTCGTCGGGGTCCTCGCCGCAGCCCGTACCGGTGACGGCGAGGCCCGCGCACAGCACACCGATGAACGCGGCCCGGCGCAGCCGCGCGGCAGGGAAGTAGGCGGTCACGGGCGGGTGCCTCTCGTCGGACATCTGCGAGCAGCAGGCAGCGTACCCGCCCGTACTTCGCGGGCCGCGACCGCGCCCCCGGTGTTCACGGGCCCCCGGGCGGACGGCCCCACCAGGACGCTTTCCCCCGGCACGGGCTAGCCTGAGGGGCGGCACGACTCTTGATCGACGCACTAGGAGGCGCTCGGATGGTTGCAGGCGCCCCGCGGATCTTCGTCTCGCATCTGTCGGGTGTGCCCGTCTTCGACCCCAACGGCGACCAGGTCGGCCGGGTCCGCGACCTCGTCGCGATGCTCCGGGTCGGCGGCCGCCCGCCGCGACTGCTGGGTCTGGTGGTCGAGGTCGTCAGCCGGCGGCGGATCTTCCTGCCGATGACCCGGGTCACCGGGGTGGAGTCCGGGCAGGTCATCACCACCGGCGTGATCAACATGCGGCGGTTCGAGCAGCGCCCGACCGAACGCCTGGTCCTGGGTGAGCTGCTGGACCGACGGGTGACGCTGGTCGCGAGCGGCGAGGAGGTCACCGTTCTGGACGTGGCCATCCAGCAGCTGCCGGCCCGCCGGGACTGGGAGATCGACCGGATCTTCGTACGGAAGGGCAAGTCGGGGGCGCTGCGCCGGCGCGGCGAGGCCCTGACGGTGGAGTGGTCGGCGGTGACGGGCTTCTCGCTGGAGGAGCACGGGCAGGGCGCCGAGAACCTGGTCGCCACCTTCGAGCAGATGCGCCCGGCGGACGTGGCGAACGTCCTGCACCACCTGACGCCGAAGCGGCGCGCCGAGGTGGCCAACGCCCTCGACGACGACCGGCTCGCGGACGTGCTGGAGGAGCTGCCCGAGGACGAGCAGGTGGAGATCCTCGGCAAGCTGAAGGAGGAGCGCGCCGCCGACGTCCTGGAGGCGATGGACCCGGACGACGCGGCCGACCTGCTCTCCGAGCTGCCGGAGGACGACAAGGAGCGGCTGCTGACGCTGATGCAGCCGGACGACGCGGCCGACGTGCGCCGTCTGCTGTCCTACGAGGAGAACACCGCCGGCGGTCTGATGACCACCGAGCCGATCGTGCTGCGGCCCGACGCGACGGTCGCCGACGCGCTGGCCCGCGTACGGCAGGCGGACCTGTCGCCGGCGCTGGCGGCGCAGGTGTACGTGTGTCGGCCGCCGGACGAGACGCCGACGGGCAAGTACCTGGGCACGGTGCACTTCCAGCGGCTGCTGCGCGACCCCCCGTTCACGCTGGTCAGCTCGATCGTGGACACGGACCTGCCGCCGCTGCGGCCGAACGCCTCGCTGCCCGCGGTCACCACGCACCTCGCCGCCTACAACATGGTGGCGGTGCCGGTGGTGGACGAGAGCGGCTCGCTGCTGGGCGCGGTGACCGTGGACGACGTACTGGATCACCTGCTGCCGGACGACTGGCGGGAGACGGACTTCCATTCCGAGGAGGCCGTCGGTGGCCGCTGAGCGAGGACGCTTCGACCGGGGGCGGGGCGAGCAGGCGCGCGAGCGGCGCCGCGAGCAGATCCGGGAGCGGCGTGAGCAGGCGCGGACGCAGGCGCGCGAGCACGGGCTGGCGGCGGAGGCGGCGGAACGTTCCGGCGAGCGCCCGGCGAAGTCGTCGAGCGGGTCGAGCGCGCTGACGCGCGGGCGGGTGCGCCTGGACCTGCCGCGCGCGCCGCGGCGGTCGCTGCTGCCCGAGTACGACCCGGAGGCCTTCGGGCGGCTCTCCGAGCGGGTGGCGCGCTTCCTGGGCACCGGCCGGTTCATCGTCTGGATGACCCTGGTCATCATCGTCTGGGTGCTGTGGAACATCTTCGCGCCCGACGACCTGCGGTTCGACCCGTACCCGTTCATCTTCCTGACGCTGATGCTGTCGCTCCAGGCCTCCTACGCGGCTCCGCTGATCCTGCTCGCGCAGAACCGGCAGGACGACCGCGACCGGGTCACCCACGAGCAGGACCGCAAGCAGAACGAGCGATCCATCGCCGACACCGAGTACCTGACCCGGGAAATCGCCGCCCTGCGGATGGGTCTGGGCGAGGTCGCCACCCGCGACTGGATCAGGTCGGAGTTCCAGGACCTGATCAAGGAGATGGACGAGCGCCGTCTATTCCCCGCCGAACGTGACGAAGGCGACCGCTGACGGGCTTTCCTGCGGCCTGCTACCGAGCCGTACCATCGGGGCATGGCTACCGACACAAGCTCCGCCGCCGTGCCCGAGCAGGACGCGATCCTGGACGCGCTGGCGACGGTGAACGACCCCGAGATCCACCGGCCGATCACCGAGCTCGGCATGGTCAAATCGGTGGAGATCGGCGCGGGCGGCGAGGTCGCCGTCACGGTCTACCTCACGGTGTCGGGCTGTCCCATGCGCGAGACCATCACCAAGAACGTCACCGAGGCCGTCGAGAAGGTCGCGGGCGTCACCTCCGTCGCCGTCACCCTCGACGTGATGAGCGACGAGCAGCGCAAGGACCTGGCGGCCACGCTGCGCGGCGGCACCGCCGAGCGCGAGGTGCCCTTCGCCAAGCCGGGCTCGCTGACCCGGGTGTACGCGGTCGCGTCCGGCAAGGGTGGCGTCGGCAAGTCCTCCGTCACGGTGAACCTGGCCGCGGCGATGGCGGCGGACGGCCTGAAGGTCGGCGTGGTCGACGCGGACATCTACGGCCACAGCGTGCCGCGCATGCTGGGTGTGGACGGGCGTCCCACCCAGGTCGAGAACATGATCATGCCGCCGTCGGCGCACGGCGTGAAGGTCATCTCCATCGGCATGTTCACCCCGGGCAACGCCCCGGTGGTGTGGCGCGGTCCGATGCTGCACCGCGCCCTCCAGCAGTTCCTGGCGGACGTGTTCTGGGGCGACCTGGACGTGCTGCTGCTGGACCTGCCGCCGGGTACGGGTGACATCGCGATCTCCGTGGCCCAGCTGGTGCCGAACGCGGAGATCCTCGTCGTCACCACCCCGCAGCAGGCCGCGGCCGAGGTCGCGGAGCGGGCCGGCTCCATCGCCGTGCAGACCCACCAGAAGATCGTCGGCGTGGTCGAGAACATGTCGGGCCTGCCGTGCCCGCACTGCGACGAGATGGTGGACGTCTTCGGCTCGGGCGGTGGCCAGAAGGTCGCCGACGGCCTGACCAAGACGATCGGCGCGACCGTGCCGGTGCTGGGCTCGATCCCGATCGACGTGCGGCTGCGCGAGGGCGGCGACGAGGGCAAGCCCGTCGTGCTGTCCGACCCGGACTCCCCGGCCGGTGCGGCCCTGCGCGCGATCGCGGGCAAGCTGGGCGGCCGTGCGCGCGGCCTGTCGGGCATGTCCCTGGGCATCACCCCGCGCAACAAGTTCTGACCGTCCGTACCACGGGGAAGGGCGCCGCTCGCCGAGCGGCGCCCTTCCCCGTTCCGGCCCCCGACACCCGTGGGCCGTCGTCCGTCACCCGCTACTGGTACGTGCCGAGGTCCGCGATCGCGGAGAAACCGAGCCCGTACGCGCTCATCCCGCGGCCGTACACGCCCAGGTGGACACCGCTCCCGGTGGAGCCGGCCAGGACCCACCCGAACTCCGACTCGCGGTAGTGGAACGGGGTCGGCTCGCCGTCCACCGGCAGCGACAGCGTGGACCAGTCCTCACCGGCCAGGTCGTCCGCCAGCTCCCACGCGGCCTCGGTCTGCTGGTCCAGCCAGTCGTCGCGCAGCGAGTGGTCCATCTGGCCGGGCCAGCTGTACGCCAACAGTCCGGACCCGGCCAGCCAGGCCGCCGAGGCGACCGAGGTGGCCTCCAGGACGCCGGTGCCGTCGCCGCTGCGGCGCAGCGGGTTGCTCGCCACGGTGATGACCACCGCGAACCGTTCCTTCTCGCCGGTGGCGATCTCACCCCGGGCGGAGGGCTCGTCGCCGTGCCCGGTGGAGCCGTGCTCCACGGTGCCGTCGGCGGCGACCGCCACCTGCATGAGCCGGCGGGGGCCCGTGAAGGCCCCGTCCAGCCCGTACCAGGGGAAGTCGGCGGCCAGGAACCCCTCGGCCGTCCTGCGGGCCGCCGGCACGGGCGCGGCGGCCTCCTGTGGCTGCGTATGGCTGTCGGGGCCGGTATCCGGCTCCTGGGCGGGTGCTGCGGCGGGGGCGGGGGCCTCCGCGGTCTGCGCCCCTACCCGGCTGCTGCTCGTCGTCTCCATCTGGGCGGCCTCTCGTTCCGTGGGGTCCGGAACGGCCCTCCCCCTCGCTGTGCTGGGGGGACCCCCTCCCTCGGGCGTCCTGCGATCCGGACAGATGGAGGATAGCCATCCGACCGTGGATCGCCGGGCAGGCCGCGCCTCAGGTGGCGTCGGCGTCGAAGCGCGAGCGCTCCTCCGGGGCGGGAGCGGCGGGCTTCTTCAGCAGGTCCGGGCCGGTCACGGCGGGCGTGGCGGCGGCGGCCGAGGAGGTGGGGGCGGCGCCGGCCTCCGAGCTCTTCACGGCGTCGGAGACGTCGTTGAGCTCCTTGCGGAGATCGAAGCTGGTGCGGATCTCCTTGAGGTCCTCGTTCTCGGTGAGCTGCTTGCGGATGAAGGTCTTCGGGTTCAGGTCCTCGAACTCGAAATCCTTGAACTCCGGGCCGAGTTCGGAGCGGATGTCGTGCTTCGCGCTGTCCGAGAACGCCCGGACCTTGCGGATGAAGCCCGTGACGTCCTGAATGACCTTGGGCAGCTTGTCCGGTCCGAAGACGAGGATGCCGAGCACCACGATCGTGACAAGTTCGAGTGCGCCTATGTCGTTGAACACCTTGCCGCTCCTCGGCTCTCTATCACTTCGGGCCCTGACACACGGTACCCGGCGTTGTCCACGGGCCCATACCTCCGTACCGGCTCCGCGGCGGTTTCACCCTGCCGTCATCCGCCGCTCATGACCCGTTCGCCGATCCGAGGACCAGTTTCAGTGTGCTTTCGCGGCCCTGGCGGAGCACGGTGAGGGTCAGCGGGTCGCCCGGGCGGTGGGCCCGGATCTTGATGATCAGCTCGTCGCCGCCGCGGACCCGTTGGCCGTCCACCTTGGTGATCACGTCCCCGGCCCGGATCCCGGCGAGCGCGCCCGGTCCGCCGGCGACCACGGACGGCTTGCCGTCCTCGCCCTTGTCGCCGACCCGGGCCCCGTCACCCGCGTAGTCCATGTCCAGGGTGACCCCGATGACCGGGTGCGTGGCACGGCCGGTGCGGATGAGCTCCTCGGCGACGCGCTTGCCCTGGTTGACGGGGATGGCGAAGCCGAGCCCGATGGAGCCGCCCTGCCGGGTGGAGTCGTCCTTGTCGGCCCCGCGGATCGCGCTGTTGATGCCGACCACGTGGGCCTTCGCGTCGAGGAGCGGGCCGCCGGAGTTCCCCGGGTTGATGGGGGCGTCGGTCTGCAGGGCGTCGACGTAGCTGATGTCGCTGCCGTCGCCCTTGTCGCCGCCCGCGGTGACGGGCCGGCCGGTGGCGCTGATGATCCCGGCGGTGACGGTGTTCGACAGGTCGAAGGGCGCGCCGATGGCCACCACCGGGTCGCCGACCTTCACGTTCTCGGAATTCCCCAGGCTCAGCGGCTGGAGCCCGCGCACCCCCTCGACCTTGACCACGGCCAGGTCGTAGCCGGAGTCGCGGCCGACCAGCGTGGCGGTGACGCTCTCGCCGGTGCTGAAGGTGACCGTTATCTCCTGGGAGTCGGCGACCACATGGCTGTTGGTCAGGATGTGCCCCTGCTGGTCGAGCACGAAGCCGGTCCCCGTACCGCTGCCCTTCGCGCCCTGCACGTGCAGGGTCACCACGCCGGGCAGTGCGGTGGCCGCGATCCCGGCCACGCTGTCCGGGGCCCGGCCCCGGTCGGCGGCGGCTGCCTGGGGCAGCTCCAGCCGGGTGTTGCTCTGCCGCTCGGCGAGGACGCCGAGGTAGCCGCCGATGCCGCCGGCGAGCAGGGCCGTACCGAGGCTGAGGGCCACCACCTGCCACAGCCGGATCCCGCGCGGCGTCCGGCCCCGGTCCACGACCTGCAACGGCTCGGCGCCCCAGGGGTCGTACCGCACCGCTGGGACCACGGCCGGCCCCTCGGGGGCCGGGTCCGAGAGGTCCGGGGTCGTCGCGGCCGGGGTCGGGGCCTTGTCCGCGATCGGGGCCGCGTCCTGTACGTGCTCCTCGCCCCCGGTCTCGGGCCGCGGTGCCGGGACCCCTTCGCGGCGGCCCTCGGCCGTGCCCTCGGGCCGGCTCCACCACTGTGGAGCCGGGTCGGTCTGCTGCCTGTCGGCCATGGGCGCTCCCCGCGTACCTATGCGCATGTGCCGAAGATTCAACCAGGTCCCGCGTCAGCGCAGCAGGGAGACCGGACGCGCCGGCAGCTGCGGGGAGGGCTGGAGCGGCGGCAGCGGGGTCGCCACGGCCGACAGGAGGGTCGGGACGGCCTCCGGGGTGGGCAGGCGGTCACGGGCCCCTTGATCGGCCGCGGGCAGGGCAGGACCGGGCCTGGAGGCCGGGGCCGGGGAATCACCCCGCAGGTTCGGGTCCACCTCCAGCGGCAGGGCACCACCGAGCGCGAGCGCGGCCAGCGAGACGGCCCCGGCGGCGACGAAGGCGAACCGGCGGCGCGGACGGCCCACCTCGTGGATGCGGAAGCCGTCCTGCGGCCGCGGCCGGGCGGCGATCGGCAACCCGTAGGTGAACGCGTCGAAGGGATCAGCCCCCGTGGCGCCCGTGGGGTCGGCGGGACGGCCGGGTCCACCGGGAACCGCGGGCCCCGACGGATCGTCGAGGCCGCCGCCCGGCAGCCCCTGCAACCGCGCCAGCAGCCCCGCGGACAGCGGTGGCGGCGCGCTCTCCACGAACATGGTCTTCAGACGGCGCTGCGCATCGGCCTCGGCCTTGCATCTGGCACAGGTCGCCAGGTGGGCCAGGACCCGATCGCGCACGTCGTGTTCCAGCTCCCCGTCCACAAGGGCGGCAAGCCGGTCGCCCAGGTGTTGTTCGGCAGGTGACGGACTGACCTCGCTCACTCGGCTCCGCCCTCTCCCCCGGCGCCGGGGGCGCCCATCCCCACTCCCGCCAGCGCGCGCTGCTCGGCACGGGCCTGCGGGGACCGGTGCTTGAGCGCCTTGCGCAGGTGCGAACGGCCTCGGTGGATACGACTGCGCACGGTGCCGAGCTTCACGCCGAGCGTGGCGGCGATCTCCTCGTACGACAGGCCCTCGATGTCGCACAGCACCACGGCCGCGCGGAACTCGGGGGCGAGGGTGTCCAGCGCCTGCTGCACGTCCGCGTCGAAGTGGGTGTCGTGCAGGACCTGCTGGGGGGACGGCTCACGGCTCGGCAGCCGGTCGGCGGCGTCGTCGCCGAGCGCGTCGAAGCGGATCCGCTGCTTACGGCGGACCATGTCCAGGAACAGGTTCGTGGTGATGCGGTGCAGCCAGCCCTCGAAGGTCCCGGGCGTGTACGTGGACAGCGAGCGGAAGACGCGGACGAAGACTTCCTGCGTCAGGTCCTCGGCGTCGTGCTGGTTGCCCGTCAGACGGTAGGCAAGGCGGTAGACCCGCGCGCTGTGCGTGCTGACGATCTCCTCCCATGAAGGAGGGGTCCACGCCTGGGAGCCCGCATCGGCGGCAAAGGTCGCGGTGGTCGCGGCGTCGGCGGTGTGGAAGCGGTCAGCAATGTAGGTCACGGATTTCGGCTCACCCGCCGACCAGAAGAGGCGTCTCAGTACGCCCCCACGATCCACAGGCGCAGCCGCACCTCCCCTGTCGGCTCTGGTGGTGTCCAGTGGAGTCCCTACCATAGCCACCCCCTCTGTCAGCTCCGGATAAGCGTTTTTGCAGTATCTTTACGCGAGACTTAAGCCCTGGAAGGGTCCTGGCCGCCGATCTGCCCGGCACCGTCCCCTCTTATCCCGCCTCCACCCTTCACAACGCCCGGTCCCATCTGCGGGTTCCCGACGTCAACGGATACAGTCACCGTTGCGCCAACTATGGGGACAGGAGAGGGTCATTACCGGCAACCGGCAGACGAGCTGGGCGTTCGCCGACGCGTTTGTCGCCGAGGACGACGCTCTGCGATGGGCCCGCGACCGGTCCAGGGAAGCGGGCCTGAGGGCCGTCTCCCCCGGCACCGGGGCCGCGCTGCGCCTGCTGGCCGCCACCGCGGACGCCAAGGCGGTCGCCGAGATCGGCACCGGAACCGGCGTCTCCGGTATCCATCTGCTGCACGGAATGCGCCCCGACGGGGTCCTGACCACGGTGGATCCCGAAGCGGACCGGCAGGCATTCGCCCGCCAGGCCTTCCGCGCCGCCGGCTTCGCGGGCAACCGCGCCCGCTTCATCCCCGGCCGCGCCCTCGACGTACTCCCGCGACTCGCCGACGGCGGATACGACCTCGTCTTCTGCGACGGGGACCCCTCCGAGTCCCTCGACTACCTCGCCGAATCGTTGCGGCTGCTGCGCCCCGGCGGGCTGGTGTGCTTCGAGGGGGTCTTCTCCGACGGCCGCACGGTCGACTCCGCGGCCCAGCCGGTGGAGGTGCTGCGCGTCCGCGAGCTGCTGCGCAGCGTCCGCGAGAGCCCCGCGCTGGAGGCCGCGCTGCTCCCGGTGGGTGACGGTCTGCTCTGCGCCGTGCGCCGCTGAGGGCCGTCTCTTCCCGATCTTGCCCGACCCGCGTGGGGAGCGCGGATCAGCTCAGGAGCGCGAAGGTGAGGGCCGCCGTGCCGCCCAGCGCGGTGCCGGCGAGGAGTTGGGCCGGGGTGTGTGCCTGGAGCACCAGCCGGGACCAGCCGACGGCCGCGGCGATCAGCGCCGCGGGGAGCGCCGGGGTCCCGAGGACGAGCAGCAGGATCATCACGGTGCCACCGGCCACCGACATGTGGATCGATATCTGCCGGGCGACCGTGACCAGCAGCGAGGACACGAGGCCCACCAGCATCGCGACGACGAGCGCGAACACCTGACGGGGGGCGCCCAGGACGTGCAGGAGGGCGAGCCCGGCCAGGACGGAGACCAGGCTCAGGGCCATCGGGAGGACCCGCTGGCGCCGCACCCGTACGTGCTGGTCGGTCAGCGCGCCCCGGCGGACCCCCAGGGCGATGATCCCGATCGGGACCACGCCGCAGAACAGGGCGGCGAGCAGGCCCCGGCCGAGGCCGGCCCACGAGGTGGTGCTGTGCCACCCGACGAGCAGGAGCAGCGCGACCACGAGGTTGGCGGGCGCCAGTACGTCGGAGAGGACCCGGGCCGCCCACTGCTGGGGCGTGCAGTCCGCGAAGGCGGGCGGCGCGGGCGGGCCGAAGGTCACGGCACAGCTCCGGAATGCTCGGGGCCGGGGAGGACGACACAACACTGCCCCGGCCGCGGATCGCGGTCGGGGCAGTGCAGAGAATGCAGAAACGCAGAAGGTGGAAGTGCTGTCAGTGTCCCCCGTGGGGTCAGCCGACGACCTTCTTCAGGGCGTCACCCAGGGCGTCCGCCTCATCAGGGGTCAGCTCGACGACAAGCCGACCGCCGCCCTCGAGCGGTACGCGCATGACGATGCCCCGCCCCTCCTTGGTGACCTCGAGCGGGCCGTCGCCCGTCCGCGGCTTCATGGCCGCCATGCTCGTTCCCCTTCCTGAAACCAGCTCATCGTCAGCCGACGGCCCCATTCAGGCGCCTAATACCCGGCATCGAACACATTGCTTCCCAGCCATTATCCCGCATGTCAGGACCCGATGACCAACATCACCCGGGAACGCTTGGGCAACGCGCTCGGCCAAAACCACTCATTTCGGGGATCCGCCTGCGATACTTCGCCGCCGCACCAGGGAAGCGGCACCGGCTTTCTTTGACGCACATCACATGTGCCTGCCCCGTCCGGTCCGCCATGCTGACCTTTGTACCGGACAGTACCGACCGGTAGCCAAGCCCGCGACGAAGGGGGACCCCCTGCCATGGCCGACAGCGTGCTCTACGAAGTGACCGACGGACTCGCCACCATCACGATCAACCGCCCGGACGCGATGAACGCGATGAACACCGAGGCCAAGGTCGCCCTGCGTGACGCGGTCCAGGCGGCGGCCGCCGACAGCGCCGTACGGGCCGTGCTGCTCACCGCGGCCGGGAACCGGGCCTTCTGCGTGGGCCAGGACCTCAAGGAGCACATCGGGAACCTCGCCTCGGACCGTGAGACCGGCTCCTCGCTGACCATGACGACGGTGGCCGACCACTACAACCCCATCGTGCGGGCGCTCACCGAGATGCCCAAGCCCGTGGTGGCCGGGGTGAACGGCGTCGCGGCCGGAGCGGGCTTCGGCTTCGCGCTGGCGGCGGACTTCCGGGTCGTCGCCGACACCGCCTCCTTCAACACCTCGTTCGCCGGGGTGGCGCTGACCGCCGACTCCGGGGTGTCGTGGACCCTCCCCCGTCTGATCGGTGCCTCCCGCGCCTCGGACCTGCTGCTGTTCCCGCGTTCGATCAAGGCCCAGGAGGCGTACGAGCTCGGCATCGTCAACCGCCTCGTGCCCGCGAACTCCCTGCACGCCGAGGCGGAGGCCGTGGCCCGCACGCTGGCCGCCGGCCCGACGGTCGCGTACGCCGCCCTGAAGGAGTCCCTGGCCTACGGGGCCTCCCACACGCTCTCCGAGGCCCTGACCCACGAGGACACCCTCCAGACGCGCGCGGGGGCCTCCGAGGACCACTCCATCGCCGTCCAGGCCTTCCTCGCGAAGCAGCCGCCGAAGTACCTGGGCCGCTGACCGGGTTCCCGCGATCCGGCCCGGCTCAGGCCGGGTCGCGGGAGACGCAGTCGACCAGGTGGTCGTTGACCAGCCCGCAGGCCTGCATCAGGGCGTAGGCCGTCGTGGGGCCGACGAAGCGGATGCCGGCCTTCTTCAGGGCCTTGGCGAGGGCCGTGGACTGCGGCGTGACCGCCGGGACCTCGGTGACCGTCAGCGGGGCCGGTCCCGGCTCCTCGGGGGCGTGGGACCAGATCAGGGTGTCCAGCTCGCCCGGCTCCCACCCGGCGAGGACCTTCGCGTTGGCCAGGGTCGCCTCGATCTTGGCCCGGTTGCGGATGATCCCCTCGTCGGCCAGCAGCCGTTCCGCGTCCCGGTCGTCGAACTCCGCGACCGCCGCGATCGAGAAGTCGGAGAAGGCCTTACGGAACCCCTCGCGGCGGCGCAGGATCGTGATCCAGGACAGCCCCGACTGGAACGCCTCCAGGCACAGCCGCTCGTAGAGGGCGTCGTCCCCGTGCACCGGACGGCCCCACTCGGTGTCGTGGTAGGCGACGTAGTCCGGGGTGGACAGCCCCCACGGGCAGCGCAGCAGCCCGTCCGCGCCCGCCACCGAGCCGCTCACCGCTCACCGCCCTTGCTGAGGTCGACGTGCCCGGGCGCGTCCGACGGGGTGGCGGCGGGCGCCGCCGCGGCCGTCAGCTGCGCGATCCGCGCGTCCCGCTCGGCCAGTTCGGCCGCGAGCCGCTCCAGCACGTCGTCCACCTCGGCCATCCGGTACCCGCGCGGGGCGACCGGCAGCCGCAGCGCGTCGATGTCGGCCCGTACGACGGGCCGGGTCTCCGGCAGCCCGTCCGCGACCCGGTCCGGCTCCGCTTCCGGCAGGACGGCCTCCGAGCCGCCGCCGATCACCGCCAGGGTGACCGCTGCCACGACCACGACCAGCGCGATCATCAAGAAGAAGAACACGATCAACTCCCCTGAGAGACTCCGGCCACCAGGTTAAGGTCGCTGGCGAGGCGCAAGGGCCGCCGAAGGAGGAAAGAGCAGGATGCTGCGACTGGGCAGGCGCGAGTTCGACACCCACGAGCCGGTGATCATGGCCATCGTGAACCGGACGCCGGACTCCTTCTACGACCAGGGCGCGACGTTCCGCGACGAGCCGGCGCTGGACCGGGTCGAGCACGCGATCGCCGAGGGCGCCGCGATCATCGACATCGGCGGGGTCAAGGCGGGCCCGGGCGAGCACGTGGACGCGGCCGAGGAGGCACGGCGCACGGTCGATTTCGTGGCCGAGGTCCGGCGCCGCCACCCGGACGTGGTGATCAGCGTGGACACCTGGCGGCACGAGGTCGGCGAGGCGGTGTGCGAGGCCGGGGCCGACGTCCTCAACGACGCCTGGGGCGGGGTGGACCCCAAGCTGGCGGAGGTCGCCGCGCGTTACGGCGCGGGCCTGGTCTGCACCCACGCGGGCGGCGTGGAACCGCGTACCCGGCCGCACCGGATCGCGTACGACGACATCATGGAGGACGTCCTGCGCGTCACGCTCGGCCTCGCCGAACGCGCCGCCGCGCTCGGCGTCCGCCGGGACGCGATCATGATCGACCCGGGCCACGACTTCGGGAAGAACACCCGGCACTCGCTGGAGGCCACGCGCCGGCTGGGCGAGATGACGGCGACGGGCTGGCCGGTGCTGGTCTCCCTGTCCAACAAGGACTTCGTCGGCGAGACCCTCGACAAGCCGGTCAAGGAACGTCTGTTGGGCACCCTGGCCACGACGGCCGTCTCGGCCTGGCTGGGCGCGCAGGTCTACCGCGTCCACGAGGTCGCGGAGACCCGGCAGATCCTGGACATGGTCCGTTCCATCCAGGGCCACCGCCCCCCGGCGGTCGCCCGCCGCGGCCTGGCCTGAGGCCCGACGGCCGGAGGCCGGCGCAGCCGCCCGAAGCCGGTGAGGCGCCCCGGCGCCGAGCCGCGCGAGAGCGGCGTCGAACAGGAGCACGGTCCGTTCCGTCCAGGGCCACCGCACCGGCGGTGGCCCGCCGCGGCCTGGCGTGAACCCCTTGCCGGGCCCGGGGCGAAGTGCCCCGGGCCCGGGCAGTCACTTGCCGACTTCCTTCGTCACCAGTGCGATCGCCTCATCCACCTCGTCGGTGACGTGGAACAGGTAGAGGTCCCTCTCCGAGGCCTTGCCCTGGGCGATCACGGTGTTCCGCAGCCAGTCGATCAGGCCGCTCCAGTACTCCGTGCCGAAGAGCACGATCGGGAAGCGGGTGATCTTCTGGGTCTGGACCAGGGTCAGTGCCTCGAACAGCTCGTCCAGCGTGCCCAGGCCGCCCGGCAGGACGACGAAGCCCTGGCTGTACTTCACGAACATCGTCTTGCGGACGAAGAAGTACCGGAAGTTCAGGCCGAGATCGACGTGCTGGTTGAGCCCCTGCTCGAAGGGGAGCTCGATGCCGAGGCCGACCGAGACGCCGTTCGCCTCGCGGGCGCCCTTGTTGGCCGCCTCCATGGCCCCCGGACCGCCGCCGGTGATCACCGCGAAGCCGGCGTCGACCAGCGCGCTGCCGATCCGCACGCCCGCGTCGTACTCGGGCGAGCCCTCCGGCGTACGGGCCGACCCGAACACGCTGATCGCGGGCGGCAGCTCGGCCAGCGTGCCGAAGCCCTCGATGAACTCCGACTGGATGCGCAGGACCCGCCAGGGATCGGTGTGCACCCACTCGGAGGGCCCCGCCGAGTCCAGCAGCCGCTGGTCCGTCGTACTGCCCGCCTGCACCTGGCTCCGCCTCCTCAGCACCGGCCCGAGCTGCTGCTCCTCGGGCCGACGACGAGCGGAACCCTCGGGACTGCCGTGGTTGCCCATGCTGTGCTCCCTCCTGCTGATCGTTGGATCAGGGTAGGCGCACAAAGGTGACGAGAAGCGGAATTCAGGAGGTCAGCCAGGCGCGGAGTCGTTCCTCGCAGTGCAGGATCGCCTTCGTCTCGACGCGTTCGTCGACCTTGTGCGCCAGCAGGGCGTCGCCCGGTCCGTAGTTGACCGCCGGGACCCCGAGGGCGCTGAAGCGGGAGACGTCCGTCCAGCCGAACTTGGGCATGGCGCGGCCGCCGACCGCCTCCATGAAGGCCTGGGCGGCCGGGTGGGAGAGGCCGGGGAGGGCACCGGGCGAGGAGTCGTCGACCACCAACTCGGCGATGTCGCAGTCCGCGAACACCTCCCGTACGTGCGCCAGCGCTTCGGCCTCGGTGCGGTCCGGGGCGTAGCGGAAGTTGACGGTCACCGTGCACGCGTCGGGGATGACGTTGTTGGCGACGCCGCCCTCGACGCGGACCGCGTTGAGGCCCTCGTGGTACTCCAGGCCGTCGATGATCGGCCTGCGGGGTTCGTAGGTCGCGAGGCGGGCGAGGATCGGGCCCGCCGCGTGGATGGCGTTGGAGCCCATCCAGCTGCGCGCGGAGTGGGCGCGCTCGCCGGTGGTGCGGAGCAGGACGCGCAGGGTGCCCTGGCAGCCGCCCTCGACCTCGGCGTTCGAGGGTTCCAGCAGGACCGCGAAGTCGCCCGTCAGCCAGTCGGGGTGGGCCTCGGCCACCTTGCCGAGGCCGTTGAGGTCGGCGGCGACCTCCTCCTGGTCGTAGAAGACGAAGGTGAGGTCCCGGTTCGGCGCGGGCACGGTCGCGGCGATGCGCAGCTGCACGGCGACACCGGACTTCATGTCGGTGGTGCCGCAGCCCCACAGCACGTCGTTCTCGTCGAGACGGGAGGGGACGTTGTCGGCGATCGGCACGGTGTCGAGGTGGCCGGCGAGTACGACGCGCTCGGCGCGGCCCAGGTGGGTGCGGGCGACGACGTTGTTGCCGAAGCGGTCCACGGTGAGGTGCGCAAGGCCGCGCAACGCGTGTTCCACGAGGTCGGCGAGTACCTTCTCGTCGCCGCTCACGGACGGAATGTCGACGAGCCGGGCGGTCAGCTCGGCGGCGTCCAGGGTGAGGTCCAGCTCGGATTCGGACATGGAGCTGACCCTAATGCCCCGGGCTGCGCCGAAGCCTCCTACGTCCGGCCGGTGGACGCGTCATATGCCTCAAGTACGGTGGGCCGCGTGTCCGAGACCCGTGATCCCCGTCCTCGTCGCCGCCGGCTGCTCCGGGCGGTCGTCGGCCTGCTCGTTCTCCTCGCGGTGATCGGGTACTTCGCCGTGCAGCGCGATTCGAACGGTGGCGGCGGTGCCCCGTTCTGCGTGGCCGGCGCGGATCCGATCGGGGAGGACGAAACCTCCGCGACGTACGAGATGTCCCCGGAGCAGGCGGCGAACGCGGCGACGATAGCCGCCGTCGGCGTGGCCAAGGGCCTGCCGGACCGGGCGGTGACCATCGCGCTCGCGACCGCCATGCAGGAGTCCGCGCTGCGCAATCTCGACCACGGTGACCGTGACTCCCTGGGCCTCTTCCAGCAGCGGCCGTCGATGGGCTGGGGCACGCCGGCGCAGATCACGGACCCGGTGTACTCGGCCGGGATCTTCTACGACCACCTCGTCGACGTACCGGGGTACTCGCGGCTGCCGCTGACGGTGGCCGCGCAGAAGGTGCAGCGCAGCGGGTTCCCGCAGGCGTACGCGAAGCACGAGCCCGACGCGACCGTGCTGACGGCGGCGTTCGCCGGCGGCGGCACGCTCAACTGCGGCGGTCCCGCGCCCGCCGGGCCGGGCGACCCGGAGCGGGTCCGGGCCGATCTGGTCCGGATCTTCGGCAAGGACGGGATGCACACCATGTCCGCGCAGGGCGGCCAGGCCGGCCGGAGCACCGGCGGCGGGCAGGTCGCCCCGGAGCCCGAGGTCACGCTGGTGGAGAAGAAGAACGGTGGCGAGGAGGCGACGCGCCGCAGCCGGGCGATGGCCCACTGGGCGGTGGCCAACTCGAAGGCGATGGGCATCTCCCGGGTGTCCTACGGCCGGCACGGCTGGATCGCGGGCAAGGACCGGGGCCGGTGGCAGGACAAGGGCGGCGCGGGGACGAAGGACGCCGCCAAGGACACGCACTACGCGGGGCCGGGCGAGGTACGGATCTTCATGGCCCGCTGATCCTCGGCGGGCCGGGGCACGCGCCGGGGGCGCCCGGGCTGACGTACGAGTGATCACTCCTGCGGGGGGATCCGTGTAGCGGGCCACGGATCCCGGATCCGCACGGAAGCCCTGGTCGGCGACGGTCCGATGCGCTTGTCGCGGAAGCCGATTAAACGATGCGTTACCGATCCTTTACCCACCGGCACCGCAACTCCACCCGCCCCAGGAGCGGTTAGTCATGGCGTACTCAGCCGCTACCGCTTAGGAGCAACATGTCTCTCCCCCTGACCCGTCGGATCGCCCGTGCCGCGCTGCTCCTCGCAGCCGGGGCAGCGCCCGTGGTCGGTGCGGCCGGTGCGGCCAGCGCCGCCGGTCTGGAGTCCGTGCCGCAGCTGGGCCAGCTCACCGCCCCCGACGCCGCGACGACGGCGGACGCGGCCACGGACGTCGTCGGCACCGCCGGCAGCGCCACCAAGGACCTGCCGGCGCCCGCCGCCGACGTGGCCGGTACCGCGCAGGGCCTGCTCGGCGGGCTCCCCACCACGCAGGAACTGCCGGTGTCCTCGCTGCCGACGTCCTCGCTGCCGACCTCCGGCGTCCTGCCGGGCGGGCTGCCGGGTGGACTGCCCGGTGGCCTGCCGCTGGGCGGCTGACGCCGTAGGAACCACCGAGGGGGCCGGGAGTTCGTACTCCCGGCCCCCTCGGGCATGTCCGGCGCACCCGTCAGCCGAGGCGCTTGACCGCCGCCTCGACCCGCTCGTCGGTGGCGGTGAAGGCGACGCGCACGAACCGCGCGCCCGCCTCGCCGTAGAAGTCGCCCGGCGCGACCAGGATGCCCAGGCCCGCGAGGTGGGCGACGGTGTCCCAGCAGGGCTCGTCACGGGTCACCCACAGGTACAGGCTCGCCTCGCTGTGCTCGACCCGGAAGCCGTGCGCCTCCAGGGCGGTGCGCAGCGCCGCGCGGCGGGCCGCGTAGCGCTCGCGCTGCTCCTCGACGTGGGCATCGTCGCCGAGGGCCGCGACCGTGGCCGCCTGCACCGGGGCGGGGGTCATCATGCCGCCGTGCTTGCGGATCTCCAGCAGCTCGCCGAGCACGTCCGCGTCACCGGCGACGAAGGCCGCCCGGTAGCCCGCCAGGTTGGAGCGCTTGGAGAGCGAGTGGACGGCGACGATGCCCTCGTACGAGCCGCCGCAGACGTCGTCGTGGAGGACGGAGACGGGCTCGGCCTCCCAGCCCAGCTCCAGGTAGCACTCGTCGCTGAAGAGCAGGATCCCGTGCTCGCGCGCCCAGGCCACGATCCGGACGAGCTCCTCCTTGGCGAGGACCTTGCCGGTGGGGTTGGACGGGGAGTTGAGCCACAGCAGCTTCACGCCGGCCGGGTCGAGCTCGGTCGGGTCGTCGTACACGACGGCTTCGGCGCCGCACAGCCGCGCGCCGACCTCGTACGTGGGGTAGGCGAGCCGGGGGTAGGCGACCTTGTCCCCGGCGCCCAGACCCAGCTGGGTCGGCAGCCAGGCCACCAGCTCCTTGGAGCCGACGACCGGCAGGACGTTGCGGTGTTCGGCGGTGCTCGCGCCGAGGCGGCCGCGCACCCAGCCGGTGATCGCGTCGCGCAGGGCGACGGTGCCCCACACGGTCGGGTAGCCCGGGGAGTCGGCGGCCTCGATCAGCGCGCGCCGGATCAGCTCCGGGACCGGGTCCACGGGCGTGCCGACGGACAGGTCGACGATGCCGTCCGCGTGGGCCGCCGCCGTCTTCTTGTACGGCTCCAGCTTGTCCCAGGGGAAGGCGGGAAGACGGTCGGATACTGCGGCCACGATGGTCTCTGCTCTCTCTGAGTACTGGCTGGTAGCGGGTCCGTAAACGCCTCGGTCCCGTGCGGCGACGAGGCCGTACGGGACCGGGGGGCGCGTCTGCCTGGAAAGGTCAGTGCTCGCCGTTGATACCGGCGGGCAGCGCCGCGACGAAGGGGTGGTCGCGCTCGATCAGGCCCAGCTTGGAAGCACCACCGGGCGAACCGAGCTCGTCGAAGAACTCGACGTTCGCCTTGTAGTAGTCCTTCCACTCCTCCGGGGTGTCGTCCTCGTAGAAGATGGCCTCGACCGGGCAGACCGGCTCACACGCGCCACAGTCGACACACTCGTCCGGGTGGATGTACAAGGACCGCTGGCCCTCGTAGATGCAGTCGACGGGGCACTCTTCGATGCATGCCTTGTCCTTGACGTCGACACAAGGCTCCGCGATGACGTAGGTCACGCTCTCGTTCCTCCTCGGTAGGGCTTTCCATATCGCGCGGGAGCGCGGCGTCGTCGATGCCCACACCTAGTATCTCCGTTCCCGGGCACGATCCGAACAGGAGGGGCGGACAGAGCTGTGGAAATCACTGCCGGTGGACTGCTGGAGGTCCGTATCACCCCGGCTGACGTGGGTAAACGAGTCTCTGTACGACGGGTGGAGGCCGTGGTGAGCGGATCACCCGAGTTCACGGACACGGTCGGGGTTCTCACATCCTGGGACCAGGGTGTGCTGCTGATCACAAAGAAGGACGGGCAATCCGTCCGCATCTCGGAATCCTCGCTGGTCGCGGGCAAGATCGTGCCTCCGGCGCCGGCCCGGCGGCGGGGTCCCGCGGCCTCCTTCGAGGAGCTCTCGCGGGTCGCCGCGCGGGCCTGGCAGCCGCTGGAGAGCGAGCGGCTGGGCGACTGGACGCTGCGGGCGGCCGCCGGATTCACCCGGCGGGCCAATTCCGTGCTGCCGCTCGGCGACCCCGGGATACCGCTGGACGATGCACTCGCGCGAGTGACCTCCTGGTACGCGCGGCGGTCGCTGCCGGCCTACGTACAGGTCGCGACGGGGGCCGCCGGCACCCAGGAGATGCTCGGCGCGGAGCTGGAGCGGCGCGGCTGGGCGTCGGAGGTGTCGGCCGAGGTACGGATCGGGGCGCTGGCCCCGGTGGGCGACGTGGACGCACCGGCGGCCGAGGCCGTGCGTCTGACCCGGGTCCCGGACGAGGAGTGGCTCGGGCGCTACGGGAAGGTGAGCGACCCGGACGTGGCCCGGCGGATGCTGGTGGAAGGGCCGTCGGTGTGGTTCGCGGCGCTGCCCGGGGGCCGGGCGATCGGGCGCTGCGTGGTGGACGGGCGGTGGGCCGGCTTCGCGGCGGTGACGGTGGATCCCGCCCACCGGCGGGAGGGCCTGGCGACGGCGGTGATGGCCGCGCTGGCCCGGCGGGCGCTGGAGGAGGGCGCGTCGGCGGCGTGGCTGCAGGTCGAGACGGACAATCCGGGGGCGCTGGCCCTGTACGACGGGCTGGGCTTCGCGCGGCACCACACGTACCACCACTACCGGGCGGCCTCGTGAGTGCGGCGGCCTGGCGGGAGCAGTTCGCGGCCGAGGCCCGGGCGGAGCGGCCCGACCTGGCGCTGCTGTGCCTGCTGCTGGCCACCGAGGGGGATCCGGCGCTGGACGAACGCGCCATGGACGTGGCCCAGATCGAGCTGGACCGGCTGGCCGGGATGCTGCCGTACGGGCTGCGCGGCGGGCGGGCGTGGGCGAACGCGATGACGGAACTGCTGGGCGGGCGCCTCGGGTTCCACGGCACCCCGGCGGACTACGACCGGCTGTCGTCCTCGCTGCTGCACGAGGTACTGAGGCGGCGGCGCGGGCTGCCGATCCTGCTGTCGGTGGTGTGGCTGGAGGTCGCCCGGCGGGCCGGGGCGCCGGTGTACGGGCTGGGGCTGCCGGGGCACTTCGTGGTGGGCTTCGGGGACCCGGAGGAGGGCGTGGTGGTGGACCCGTTCGCGGGCGGCGCGTCCTTGGGCACCGGGCCGGCGGAGCCGGCGTCGGGGCCGCGCGAGCCGGCCCGGACGCTGGACATCGTGCAGCGGATCCTCGCCAACATCCGGGCCTGGGCCTCGGCCCGTCCGGAGCAGTCGGGGGTGGCCCTGTGGGCGGTGGAGCTGTCGCTGCTGCTGCCGTCGCATCCGGCGGCGCTGAGGTACGAGCGGGCGCGGCTGCTGGTGGAGCGGGGCTCCTTCCAGGAGGGGGCGGCCGAGCTGGACGCTTACGCCGGGGTGGTGTCCGCGGTGGACGCCGACGCGGCGGCCCGTATCCGGGCGGAAGCCCTCTCGGCCCGCGCCCTCCTGAACTGACCGGGGCCCGCCCCGACCCATTGCCTCGCCGGCTGAACCCAGCCCTGCGTGCCATTTCCGGCCTCACCGGCCAAACCGGCCTCGCCGGCGTTTGAGGCGCGGGGTTTGGGGCGGAGCCCCAGGAAACCCGGCTCCGCCGGGCACCGGGCTCCGCCCGGACCCTCCCCCAGCTACCGCTGGGAGGTACCCCCTGCTCAAACGCCGGCGAGGCTGAGTTCGGCTCCGGCGCAGCCGGGTTCGGCCGGCGAGGCGGAGGTAGCCGGCGCCAGGCGAAGGGGCCGGGCCGGGAGGCTAGAGCCAGCCCTTTTCGCGGGCCGTGCGTACCGCTTCGGCCCGGTTGCGTGCCGCCAGTTTCTGGATCGCCGTCGAGAGGTAGTTGCGGACCGTGCCCTGGGACAGGTGCAGCCGCGCCGCGAGTTCCGCGTTGGTCGCGCCGTTCTCCGCCTCCCTCAGTACCTCCCGTTCGCGGTCCGTCAGCGGATTCGCGCCCTCCGCGAGGGCGGCCGCGGCCAGCGTGGGGTCGATGACGCGCTCCCCTTGGAGGACCTTGCGTACGGCCGCCGCCAGCTGCGCGGCCGGGGCGTCCTTGACCAGGAAGGCGGAGGCGCCCGCCTCCATCGCGCCGCGGAGGTAGCCGGGGCGGCCGAAGGTGGTCAGGATGACGATCCGCAGGGCGGGGAGCTCGGCGTGCAGGGCGGCCGCCGCCTCGATGCCCGTCATGCCGGGCATCTCGATGTCCAGCAGGGCCACGTTCACGTCGTGGGCGCGGGCCGCCGCCAGTACCTCGTCGCCGCGGGCCACCTGGACCCGTACCTCGATGTCGGGTTCCAGGCCGAGCAGCGCGGCGAGGGCCTCGCGGACCATCGACTGGTCCTCCGCCAGCAGGATGCGGATGGGGCGTGAGGTCATGGTCTCGATCCTATGCGGGGGCCAGGGGGACGCGGGCGGTCAGGGCGAAGCCGCGCGGGCCGGTGCGGACCGCCGACAGGCTTCCGCCGAGGGCCTCCAGACGTTCCGTCAGGCCGGTCAGGCCGTTGCCGGGGGTGCTCGGGCCGTCGCTCGCGCCGTCGTCCGTGACGGTCAGTTCCAGCACCGGCCCGTCCAGGGTCTGGCGCGTCTCCAGCGTGACCCGGCAGCGCTTCGCCCCGCTGTGCCGCACCACGTTCGTCACCGCTTCGCGCAGCGACCAGGCCAGGGCGGATTCCGCGGCCTCCGGGAGATCGTCGGCCGGCGGCCGCGGGAGGTCCGCCAGTACGCCGGCCGCCGCCAGCGCGGTACGCGCGCCCGCGAGTTCGCCGGGGAGGGTGGGGCGCCGGTAGCCGCTCACCGCTTCCCGTACGTCGACCAGCGCCTGTCGGCTGACCTGCTCGATGTCGGCGACCTGCTGGGCGGCCGCCTCCGGCTGCCCGGGCAGCATCCGGCCCGCCAGCTCGCTCTTGAGCGTGATCAGCGACAGCGAATGCCCCAGCAGGTCGTGCAGGTCCCGGGCCATCCGCAGCCGTTCCTCGTTGGCCGCGAGTTGGGCCACCGTGGCCCGGGCCTCGCGCAGCTCTATCGTGGTGCGGATCATCGCCCCGACGCCGACCATCGCGAAGCCGCCCATCAGGGCCGGGATCAGCAGCCCCGCCAGGTAGGCGGTGCCGCCCGGAACCGCGTTCGCCGTGACGGCCAGCAGGGCCGTGGTGCCGAGGACGGTCCAGCGGGCGTACCGGGCGGGCAGCGCGGCTCCGGAGGAGATGGCCACGTAGACGAAGAGGACGAGCCATTCGCGGCCCAGGCTCAGCGACAGGACCATGGCCTCGGCGGAGAGCACCGCCAGGGAGAACAGCACCCTGCGGGGCGGCATCTGGCGCGCGGTGCGGAAGACCAGTACCAGGTACCAGCCGACGAAGGCCGCCAGACCCAGGCCGCCGAGCAGCCGGGCCCCGGGGCTGTGTCCGCCGCTGACCAGGTCGGTGACGGGTGCGCTCAGGTAGAACAGCCAGATGCTGATCCAGAGCATCTTCACCATCTTCTGGTGGCGGTTCTCCGGCTGTTTGGCGATCTCCAGGAAGTCCCGGTCCTCGCCTTCCTTCGTCAGCACCACGGCTTTCACGCCTTCAGTGAGTCCTTGCGGTACAGCCAGGCGGCCGCACCGGTGAAGAGTACGAAGTACACCGCGAGCAGGGCGACGTCCCCGGCCCGGGGTGCGCCGCCGAGCTCGATGGCCTGACCCAGACCCGCGTAGGCGTGGGTGGGGAGCCACTCGCAGATGTTCTGGAGCCACTGCGGGAAGTTCGCGGTGGGCATCCACAGGCCGCCGAGGATCGACAGCGCGAAGTAGACGAGCATCGTGATGGGTCGGACGTTGTCCCCGGTGGCCAGGTAGCCGAGGGCGACGCCGAGGGCCGCGAAGACCAGGCTGCCGGCCCAGATCGAACCGGTGAGGGCGAGCCACTGCCAGGCGTCGAACCGTACGCCCTTCACGGCGGCCGCCACCGCGAAGACGACCAGGATGGCGGGGAGCGAGAGCACTCCGGCGCCCGCGGTCTTGGCGAGGACGTAGCCGCGGCCGGGGAGCGCGGTCAGGCGCAGCTGGCGGACCCAGCCCTTCTCCCGTTCCTTGGCGATGCGTTCGCTGTTGCCCACCAGGACGGCGGTCAGGGCGCCGAAGGAGGCCATGGCGACCATGTAGAAGGCGGGCATGGTCAGGTCGGTGCCCATGACCTTGGTGGTGCCGTCGAGGGTTCCGCCGAGCATCAGGAACAGTGCGGCCGGATACATGATCGTGAAGAAGATGTACTTCTTGTTCCGCAGGGCGCGGACGATCTCCAGCTTGATGAGGGCGTTCACTGGGTGGCCTCCTCGGCCTCGGTGAGGGCGATGAAGGCCTGTTCCAGGCCGAGGCCCGCGACCTCCAGATTGCGGGGGTACAGCCCGAGCGCGTACACGGCGTGGATGGTGGCGTCCGCGTCGCGGGACTGGATGCGTACGGTGTCGCCGTGGTGGGCGAAGGCCGTCAGGTGGGGCAGTGCGCGCAGTCGCTCGATGTCGGTGCCCTCGGCGCCGGCGAGGTCGAAGGAGATCTTCCGGGCCCCGGCCTTGGCCTTGATCTCGGCGGCGGTGCCGTCCGCGAGCAGTCGGCCCTTGCTGAGTACCAGGACCCGGTCGGCGATCGCGTCGGCCTCTTCCAGGTAGTGGGTGGCGAAGAGGACGGTGCGGCCCTGGTCGGCCTGTTCGCGCATGGTGGCCCAGAAGGACTGGCGGGCGGTGACGTCCATGCCGGTGGTCGGCTCGTCGAGCACGATCAGGTCGTTGTGGCCGGCGGTGGCGAGCGCGAAGCGCACGCGCTGCTCCTGGCCGCCCGAGAGCCGGTCGACCCGGCGGTCGGCGATCTTGTCGATGCCGGCCCGGGAGAGCACCTGGTCGACCGGGTGCGGTCGCGGGTGCAGGGCGCAGCCGAGGGCGACGATCTCCCGTACGGTCACCTCCTCCATCAGGCCGCCGCTCTGCAGCATCGCGCCGACCCGGCCGGCGGCGACGGCCTCGCGCGGGGTGGTGCCGAAGAGCCGGACGGAGCCGGAGTCGGCGGGGCGCAGGCCGAGGAGGAGGTCGAGGGTGGTGGACTTGCCGGCGCCGTTGGGGCCGAGGAGCGCGACGGTCTCGCCCGGGTGGAGCGCGAGGGAGAGGCCGTCGACCGCCCGGACCGGGCCGTAGCTCTTGGTCACGTTCTCGAAGCTGACCACGCTGTCGGTGGTGGGCTTCGCGGTGCGTGTCGCGGTCGTCGTCGTCATGCCTAGAGGTTCGCCCGTACGGGGTCTCGCGCGGCAGTGTCGGGCGTCGTGTGTGCCGGATGACAGATGTCATGCGGCGGACATGACGGTGCCCCCGCCCTGGTGCGGGCGGGGGCACCGTTTCTGCCGTGCCTAGCTCGGGTTGGTGTCGACGACGGCGGTGCGTTCGGCCGTGGTCTTGCCGCGCAGGGCCTTGCCGAGGGGGCCGGCGATGTCCTGCGGGGTGACGGGCGTCTTCTCGCCGTTGCCGCGGGTGATCAGGATCCCGTCGAAGGTGTTCCCGTAGGTCGCCTTGAGCGCCTCCAGGTCGAACTTCTCGACCAGGCGGCCGTCGACGGGCTGCATGCTCAGGATCTTGGGCAGGGACTTGGCGCCGAAGGCGATGGACTTGGTGCCGACCTTGACGGTGGCGTTCGCGGACATCGCGGGCTCGGCGAACTCCTTCATGGCCCGGTCCAGTTCGGCCTGGCCGATGGCCGGCGCCTTGGTGGTGGTCGGCAGTTCGGCCACCGCCGCCTTGCCGGTGGCGACCTGGTCCTTGAAGGTCTTGGCCACCAGCTGCACGGAGGCGTCCACGTCGAGGGTGGTGCCGGGGGTGCCGGGGACGGCGACGGCCTTGCCCGTGTCGAACTTGATGGTGGCCTCGGTGGCCGTGCCGGAGGTGCCGGCGAGCTCCTGGAGCGCGACCTGGAGCTTCTCCTCGTCGATCGGCATCACCGGTTCCGCGACGCGCTCGTTGCCGAGGAGCGAGCCGATGACCGTGATCGGGTTGTAGTCGCTGCCGGCCGCGTTGCGGACGGTGGTCTGGGCGTCGAGGGTGAGGCCGGCCTTCTCGGGCTTCAGCTCGACCGGCTTGCCGCCGACGCTGAGCTGGATCGGGGCGGCGGCGCGGGTGCCGAAGGCCGTCTGGAGCTTGGAGACGGCCTCGTCGCGGCTGCCGCTGATGTCGACACTGAGGACGGTGGTGCCCTTGGGGACGTCGGAGTGGTTCAGGAGCAGCCCGGCGCCGTAGGCCACGCCGATGAGGGCGATGACGCCGCCGCCGAGCAGGACCAGCTTGGAGCGGCCCTTCTTGGCGGGCTTGTCGCCGGCCTTCGGCTGGGTGGCCACAGGGCGGGGGGCGGCCGGGGC